>CAKWRB010000023.1:0-8238 GCA_934845495.1 uncultured bacterium | reverse complement strand
CGGTTTTCCCAATCATGATGGGATTTGAGGGAATGGGGTATGGGGCTTTGATTTCTGCTGCTTTGGAAACTGCTGCAGAAACCGGAAGTCCTGGATTTCGCGCAACGCTGGTCTTTGCACCGTTTCTGTTGTGCTGCGCCTTGCTCTGGATCGGGTTTGGAACAATTGCAGTAAAGCAGAGTCTACTCTGCTGGAAAGTCCTTTATGGAGGAAACACTTCCCAACTTCCGGAGCTGGGATTGTATTGCCGGAAGTTTATCAGCTACGCAGGTGCCTCACTGCTTCTGGCTGCGACAAACGGAGTCTGGGTACAGGTGATTTCCTCTGTGCTGTTGTAGGTTTACGACTTTTTCGACTCATCAGACTTCGGTGCCTGTACTTTGGCCAGCGGGGAACTATCAATCGCGCGTTCGATTTGCTGGCTGGAGACATGTGTATAGATCTCAGTTGTGGAGAGATTTTCATGCCCGAGGATCTCCTTGAGGACCCGGACATCGGCTCCGCCATACTGATACATTAGTGTTGCTGCAGTATGGCGGAGCTTATGAGGGGAATAACCACGACCGGACAATCCGGCTGCTGCAAGGTATTTTTCCAGAATCTGCTCCACCCGGCGAGCGGAGATCCGGCTTCCACGCTCAGACAAAAAGAGTGCCGACTCATTGCTGCGATGCCGGTCTGAAAGGATCTTGGCCCGAACGGGTTCGTATCCCTCCATTGCCTGGAGGCAGGCCTCGTTAACATAGATAATTCGCTCCTTGTTGCCTTTTCCCAGCAGCCGGAGCGTTTTTTCTTTTTTTCGAAGATCTGCAAGATTGAGGCCAACCAGTTCAGAAACCCGCATCCCGCAGTTGATGAGAAAGGTGATCATACAGAAGTCTCTGGGGTTTTGTGCAGCTGCCACTGCCTGCAGCAAATCCAAAGATTCCTCCAGACTGAGGAATTTGGGCAGGCTGGAACGAATTGCAGGGAGGTCCAACTCCTTTGCCGGACTGACCTCCAGCAGATCTGTCTTTGTGGTGATGTATTTATAGAACGAGCGGATGCTCGAAACCTTGCGCGCCCGGGTAGGGGCAGAGTTCTCTCGCTCGGTCAGCGTAAAGTTCAGATATCCGTAAATATCCGATAAGGTCACTCCGCAGATCGCAGATGTATCCAGATCCTCGATGGTGATTTCCGAGAGTTCAAATTCCCGCAATCCCAGAACTTTGACTGCCTTGATATAGCGCAGAAAGGTGCGCAGATCGATAAAATATCCATCCACTGTTCGGGGAGACCGCCCACGAATCGTTTCCATGTAGTAGAGAAAATCTTTGAGTAGGGGAGGGCAGGCCTCCGCATATTCCCGCTTCACTGCAAAACCTCCCATCCGTTGCGGTTCGATTGACCCAATCCGCATTTCGCCATGAATACTGTACTTATTATAGTATAAATCGATCCTGAATTCAAGAAAACAGGCGAATCGCTCTCAGTGTTTTGTTATAAATTTAACAAAACACTGAGATTTTATCGATAGAGCTTTCCAGGAAGTTGCTATAAAGTTTCGGGTCTCTATACAGTTGTTGAGTATGGTTCTGATTTCAGTTCACGCAGCTTTCTGATGCCCGATATATTGAACCCAGTGTGAAGGCAGCTTCACATACAGGCGTTCTGGAAGAGCTGGATTTATCCAAATCAATACAAACCTAAATGGGCCCCAGCTCTTGATTGCTGTATCAAATATCGTGGTTTCTGTATGTCAATAACACATATCCTTAAATCAAAACAAACCAAAATACAGCTTCCGTTTAGAGCAATGTCCCATTGCGAATATAGATAAATCGAAGTGATTTATATAAATGCACCGATAGAAACAAACGAATACTGACAAATGTAATTTCAATATTTCTAAAATGTACTCGAAATTGATTCTGATGCTTGAGTATGTGATCCTGGGTAAATCTCGGTATTCAGTATTTTTCACTTCCCTCAATTTCGCTAAATTTTAATTTAGCGAAATACTGGCCTAAGATTTTACTTGTGAGTAAAATCTATTATGTTTACCCCTACCATAGCCTGAAATACCAACAATCGAATCAGGAGGCCACTATGTAAGGACCGCCCGATTGCGGTCCTCTTTAAGATGTTTCCTTATTCGGAAGCCAATGCCTTGACTGGATCCAGCTGTGCTGCCTGAATTGCTGGTTTTGCACTGAATATCGTTCCCAGCAAAATCGTTATACCGGCACCTATTGCAAGCAGTCCTGGATCGCTCTGATAATCTACACCCAGAATTCGACATACACTCCAGCCAATGCCCTGTCCCGTAACCAGCCCAAGAATCGTTCCGGATATGCTCAGCAAAAACCCCTCCAGAACAAACTCCCAAAGGATGGCATGATTTTTTGCTCCGATCGCTTTTTTGATTCCAATTTTCCGAATCCGCTCTGTTACACTGGCAGACATCACTGTCATTACACCAAGCCCGGATACAACCAGTGAAACGGTTGAAATTGCCACCAGTGACAGCTTAACAATCCCACCGATGCGCTCCATCTTTTGTTTTTGCGCGAACATATTTTCAATGGTATAGCTGTTTTCCTGCTCACCAAATTTACGGATCAGCGAATCAGCCAGACTCTTCCCTTTCTGCTCTGCTGCCTCTGGTTCTGAAAGTGTAACTGCAATCCGGTCGTACCCGGTTTTCCCACTCTCTTTCTGAAGTACATTATAAGGAATATATACAAACCCTGGGGCATAGCTGTTCAGCACGGACTGAACCAGACTTCCTCCGCTCTCCGCAACGCCGACAATTTCAAACTCCTGGTTGGTATTGTTGAGCAGGATCTGCAGCTTCTTCCCTACAATATTGCTGCGCTGATATATCTTTTCAGCCAGGCTTCGATCGATGACACACACGCGCCTCTGTTCGTTCAGATCTGCTGGCTCCAGCAGCCGGCCATGCAGCCGATCCAGTTCCACAATCTGAGAGCTGCCGCTGTCAATTCCCCATACAGCACACTGCTCCACTCTTCCCTTCAGCTCAATCTGAGTATAGGCCATCACAATGGGAGAAGCTGATTCTACCTCGGGCTGACCTCGCAGCGTTTCCAGCTTTTCTGTCGTCAAGGGAACATCTGCTACAGTTTTATTTGCCGTAATGGTAATCGATCCGACTCCAAGACTCTGGATTTCCTCCTCCACAAGCCCGGTTCCGATTTCTCCGACCGTGCTGACAATCACTACCAGCATCATTCCAATGGAGATAGACAGCAATGTAGGATACAGTTTTCTTCTACGGCGAACCATGCTCCGGATTCCCTGCATCAGAAAATCAGCCCTCATAACACCCCTCCAATCTGACCGGGCATCCAGGCCGAAGATCTTCACCAATCAGGATGATGTCCTCGCTGGAAATTCCTGAGAGAACCTGTGTCATTTCGGCTGTTTCTTCGCCAGTAGTGATTGGGCACCGGACAGCCTGCCCTGATGCGGACAGAGCCCATACATACTCCTGATTTTCCTCATTCTGACAAATGGCTTGATATGGTATGAATAAGCCATTTGTTGAGGCCCTGGAGAGGATTTTGGCTGTGACTATATATCCGGGGCGGGCTCCTTTACTATCAGAGGTAAGCCGGACCCGAACCGGAATCAGCACCTGAACAGCACCATTCTGCAGCGACTGCACCGCCGATGGATTGATCGAGAGAACTTCTCCGCTGATTTCTCCGGAAATGCCTGCGCCTTGAAGAAGTACCTTATCCCCTGCCTGGATTTTCTGCACACTGGCTTGTGGAATATATAATTCCGCACAAAGTTCTGAAAGATCCTCGACTATGATGGCTGCTTTAGGAGAATTATACAGGCTGTTCGATTGCAGATTAACTGCAGTTACAGTACCAGTGATGGGGCTTCTGTATGATGGAGCTGCTGCAAGTTGGGCCTGTTTCTCTCCCTCAAAATCAGATTGGAACAGCTTTTCCAGCGATCCTGAAGTCTGCTCATTCAGATACTCCTTCAAAAAATCGGCAGTTATCTCCGGGGAAGTCATTAGCAGGCCTGTGGCCGGAAGGTCAACTGTACAGAGGATCTGACCTGCTGCAACTGAATCCCCCACCTTTACCTTTACCTCATCCGTAATCACCGGCGAGGTGATGTAAGTCTCCGCCCGGTCAAAGGCCAGCAGCTGCCCACTGCAGCTTACTGATTCAGTTCCTGGCTGGCTGGAAGCAGTGATATATCGGGCAGCTGGTATAGACTGATAGCAAACAGTCGGGAGCATCATCGCTCCTGCTATCAGAGCTCCACAGATAGTCAAAATCAAGAATCGGCGCATAAAAATCCCCCCAGGTGTTCATCTGCCTTAGTTTGAACCATTTGGAGGGATTTTATAATCGATTTATTCTGTTTTGTTTTTACCAATGATTTTGCAGGCCTCATTGATGCTGGAAACGGGGATCACTTCCAGGTCTGGCATCTGCTCAGTATTGAGCTGGGAAAGGTTGTGCCGCGGAACCATACACCGGGTAAATCCCAGCCGATACGCCTCTGATACCCGGTTCTGAATGTGGTTGACTGCCCGAATCTCACCGGCGAGGCCGATTTCGCCAATGGCAATCAGGCTATCCGGAATCAGCCGGTCGGTAAGATTGGAAACCAGCGCCAAAGCAACCGAAAGATCGGAAGCGGGCTCATCCAGCCGCAATCCGCCTACCACATTGATGTAGGCATCCAGCGAACCGAAGAAATAGCCGCATCGTTTTTCCAGCACTGCCAAAAGGAGAGCCATTCGATTGAAATCAAAACCGGTCGCTGTGCGTCGGGGGGTTCCAAAGGCTGTCTTGGTCACCAGAGCCTGCACCTCAGCCAGAATGGGGCGGCTTCCCTCCATCAGACAGGTCACACAAGTCCCGGATACATTGACAGGCCGGCCGGAAAGCATCATCATCGAGGGGTTCGCCACTTCCGAAAGGCCCTGATCGGTCATTTCAAAGACGCCGATTTCGTTGGTAGAGCCATAGCGGTTTTTTACTGCCCGGAGGATTCGGTATGCCAGGTGTCGCTCTCCTTCAAAATAGAGAACGCAGTCCACCATATGCTCCAGAACCTTGGGACCTGCAATTGCACCGTCCTTATTGACATGGCCTACAATAAAGATGGGGATATCAGCGGACTTGGCCGTGTAGATCAGTCTTTGAGTACACTCCCGCACCTGGGTCACACTGCCCGGCGAGGACTGAAGATCCGAAAGGCTCATGGTCTGAATTGAGTCGATGATGGCAATATCCGGATGGACCTTATCGATGGCTGCAACTACATGGTCGATATCGGTGGTGGTGGCAAGAAAGAGATTGGAGCTTTCCACCCCCAGCCGCATGGCCCGGAGTTTGATCTGTCTGGCGCTCTCCTCACCGGAGATATACAGGACACGCAGCCCCTGGCAGAGGAATTTGCAGATCTGCAGAAGCAGGGTGGATTTACCGATTCCCGGTTCACCGCTGAGCATAATCACCGAGCCCTTGACGATTCCCCCTCCCAATACCCGGTCCAACTCAGAAAGATCGGTATGAAACCGATTCTCCTCTGCCGAAGAGATAGAATCAATGGTGCTCACCTCCAGATTAGTCACCAGTGGTGCTGCCTGGGCTGTCTTCCCCCCCATCGGAGCTGGGGATTTCAGCTGTTCTTCCATTGTGTTCCATTGACCGCAGTCGGGGCATTTTCCATACCACTTTGCCGATTCATATCCACAATTCTGGCACACATATGCAGTCTTTGTCTTTGCCATAGTTCACACTCCTGTATTTTTCTTATCCGGGCACGCTTTTGATAGTTTGGGTCTGTCAACTTGTAAGCCTCCTCCGGATTGGAGAGGAAGCCACACTCAACCATAACAGCGGTAGTAGGCGCATTCCAGAGCAGGAAAATCTCGTCCCCTACTTCCTTGATGGCTCGATTGTTCTCCCGGTCCAGGTCCTTGCGGGCATTTTCCTGTATAATCCAGGCAAGCTCCTGGGAGGTCTGGGAATTGGGGCTGAAGAACACCTGTGTTCCAGAATAAACTGGAGAACCAAACTGGTTCTGGTGGATGCTGATGAAAATCGACCCGGGATAATCTCGCATCAGCTGCAGACGGTTTTCCAAATCCGAAACCTTCTTCTCCCGGAGAGTCTGCATACCAGGATCGTAGATGGCAGCATCCGAATCCCGGGTCATGACCACCGTATATCCTCCCATGACAAGGAGATCCCGAAGATCCCGGGCAATGGAGAGGTTGATGTCCTTCTCAATAATCCCATCCACCCCCACTGCCCCTCCATCTTCTCCGCCGTGTCCGGCATCAAGAATCACCGTTGGGCGACTCAGATGGGACAGGGAAACAGGCATGGTTTTTTCCAGCCGCTGAAAGGAACCCAGCAGGATCAGAAGCGCTGTCAGCAAGATCATCGAATTGGCATAAACGCTGTGCATTTTCACATTATATCACCCACTGCCACTCTATGCCAGTACCATCTCTGTTATTCCATCCCAGGAAAGACCATCTCCAGTTCCTGTTGATTGGTATCCGGATCCAACTGCTCTGACCGAACACAGAAGCCCTGATTCTGATAAAAGCGTACTGCATCTGTATTCTGGGTGTAGACCCGAAGAACCAGGGAATCCCTGGTCTGCATCACTCTTTGCAGCAGTTGGCTCCCGATTCCTTTTCCACGCTGCGCCCGGTCCACAAATAGTCCAGCAAGGTAATTGCCCACTACACCTGCAAACCCTTCCGGACGACCATTCTCCTCCCAGACCCAAACTTCTGCCTGGGAAATCGCACCGCGAACTGCGGCAAAACTTCCAACCCAGTACTCCGAAGGCACAAAGGGATGTGCCTGTAAATTCCCCTCCAGCCAGATTTCCATAATACGATTCAGGTCCCGTTCTTCTGCTTTACGGATCACAGTCATTCCTCCCCGGTTTTGATAGTTAAAATCATGCAGTTAACATTTTCAGAAAAATGTTCCTTCAAAATGTTTGCCCGTGCATATTATACCATGAAGCAAAGCGGAATGGTATAATTGGCCAATGGGACGGGAGCAGGCTTCACCTGCGGATCGCCCGGACACAAAATCAGTATAATACCTGCTTTTGCAGATATTATACCATGGAACAACAGGAAAAAGATATAACCCCACCTCTCGAACCAAGGAAGCGGACTCAGCTGCACACTTCCCTGCACAAAAAAGCACGGGTCTGCTTTCCACAAACCCGTGCTTTTATACTTTCTATCAGCTTACAATTCGTTCACAGAACTCGTCTGCGCCCTCTTCGTCCAATCCACCCAGGATTGCAAAGGTGATTTTATCACAGTTGCAGTCCGAGAGGCGGAGATCATCGGAAAAGAATTTCCGAATTCGGGTATAACTGCTGTAATAGTGTTCCATGGCCTCCCGGCCAAGTTCGGTAACGAATACCGAAGAGTAACGCTTTTTGGCAATCAGCCCAAGCCGTTCCAGCTGAAGGAGCATCTTATGCGCGCTTGGATCGGATACACCCAGCTTCTGCGCAATATGTCCCTGTCGGACAACCCCCTGGTTTTCCAGCTCACGGATCGCAAATAAGTACCGGATCTGCGTTGCGCTCAGCTGTGAGATCATCATCCACCCTCTCCTTCCACTCAGGTGTTGGTCTGATGGCTGCAGTGACAAGCTGCACTGCAGCCGCTGCATCCACTACAGCCACAGCTGCACTTTCCTGCTTTCTTATCCTTGTAAATGCTGCGGACAGCCATTGCTGCGGCCAGAACAACAAATCCACCAATAATCCATGTAGCCATAGAGGCATCCTCCTTTTCAAAAGGGTTTCATCATTTATGTTCCATCAGTCGGCAGTAACTGTCCGGGAGACAGCTTTGACTGCCGATTTCTTCTGGGGATCCGGACGGAGCAGAAGCCACAGGAATACAGCTGCTACTACTACTGCTGCCATGGTACCTACACCCAAACCACCGCCGGTAAGCAGTGAGCCGAACTGGTATACGCACAGCGATACAGCATAGGCAAAGATTGTCTGGTATCCCACTGCGATCCAGGTCCAGCGAGCATTGTTCATCTCGCGCTTGATTGCACCAATGGCAGCGAAGCAAGGAGCGCAAAGCAGGTTGAACACCAGGAAGGAGTAACCAGCAGCCATTGTCATGCTGGACTGAAGTACGCTCCAGTACTCAGCACCATCTTCCGCTACTTCAGCAAATCCAAGCAGGATTCCAAA
>CAKWRB010000022.1:11107-12898 GCA_934845495.1 uncultured bacterium | reverse complement strand
ACGGTTCCCCCACAAACGCCCCCTCCCTGACCATTTCCGCAAAGGTTTTCCGGGGGTTGCCAAGGAGTTGCTCGCCGCCAGGCGCGGTTCCCCCAGACCCCCTCCCAAAATGCGGCTTTGGGGGTATGTGGTCGGGCGAAGGTTTAATATGCCGCATTTTTCCACAGGGGGTGTTGCCCCCTATGTGGCGGAATGGTCCTTCGCTATCGCTCTAAACCATTCCTGTTCACCCCCATAGAGGAACTCGGCAGATGCCATTCGGCCTGCCGAGTTTTTTTGTTTTCCACAAAAGTTTTCCGGGGGTTGCCAAGGAGCTGCTCACCGCCAGGTGTGTTTCACGGGAAACATTCTGGAAAGGTGACTGGATCAGGCAAATTTCCCGGAATCCGGTTGCTATACTGGAACCAAAACCAAGAACCGGCAGGGAAAGGGGAGCACTGTGATGAGGACAAGCTGGTTGGAACGGGGAGGATTTTGGGACAGAGAGAAAAAACAGCCGGTCATGCCGGTGATCCGGGAGATACCGGTGGGGGAGATCCGGCCCAATCCAGCCCAGCCCCGACTGCATTACGAGGAAAAGGCTTTGGCAGAGCTGGCTGAGAGCATCCGGGAAAATGGCTTGATTCAGCCGGTGCTGGTGCGGCAGCTGCTGACCGGGGAATACGAATTGATTGCCGGG
Source organism: uncultured bacterium (assembly GCA_934845495.1). Classification (GTDB taxonomy): domain Bacteria; phylum Bacillota; class Clostridia; order Oscillospirales; family Ruminococcaceae; genus Avimicrobium. Next base: position 12,219 of record CAKWRB010000022.1, on the reverse strand, counting down.
CATCGGCGGTGGAAGGCGGTACAGAAGCTGGAGTGGCCCACCATCCGTGCCATTGTGGAGAACCGCACCGATACCGAATCGGCAGTGATGGCCCTGGTGGAGAACATTCAGCGCCGGGATCTGAGCTGTATGGAGGAGGCCCGTGCCATCGCCGGATTGATCGAATCCACGGGCATCACCCAGCAGGAAGCCGCTCAGCGGTTGGGCAAGAGCCAACCGGCGGTGGCCAATAAACTGCGATTGCTCCGGCTGCCCGGCTGGGTGCAGGAGATCGTGGAGCAGGGTCAGCTTTCGGAACGCCATGCCCGGGCACTGCTTCGATTGGAACGGGAGGAGGATCTCCGGCAGGTATTGGAACAGGTGCGCCGCCGGAACCTGACAGTGGAACAGACCGAAGCCCTCATCGAGGACTGTCTGGCCGGCCCCAAGGAGCCGGTCACCCGGATCGTTCTGCTGCGGGATTACCGGCTCTTTATGAACACCCTTAACCGTGCGGTACAAACCATGGCCCAGGCAGGGATCCAAGTGGAACAGCAGAGCCGGGAGGAGGGGGAGTATCTGGAGGTGCAGATCCGGGTGCCCAAAGTACAGGCCTATCGCACGGCAACTTCCGGTAAAACAACAACGGGAACCCGCTCGGTTTCCGGCTGATTGCCATGGGAACAAGCTCATCTGACTTTTCGGGGGAGGAGTCAGATGGGCTTTTTTCAGCTTTCCTACCGATGTTTCACATGAAACATTGCAGTGGTTTTGCACTGGGAAAAGTGAAATGGTTGTGGAGACATCGTTGAAAAAACCGGTTTCTTATGGTACAATAAATCTATATCGACCGTTTTCGGGGCGAATAGGCATAAAAATATCAGTTTTTTGGAGATAGAGTGGGAGTAGAAGGATACGATGGGGAAAATCATAGCCATAGCCAATCAGAAAGGCGGCGTGGGGAAAACAACCACGGCGGTGAATATTGCGGCTTCCATCGGGTACTATGGATACCGGGTCCTGTTGGTGGATGCAGATCCGCAGGGAAATGCCACCAGTGGATTCGGAATCCAGAAACGCACCGTTGACCGCAGTACATACGAGGTGCTTCTGGGCCAGTGCAGTGCCCGGGA
>CAKWRB010000022.1:0-11097 GCA_934845495.1 uncultured bacterium | reverse complement strand
CATTCTCACTACCCCGTACAAGGGAGTGGATCTGATTCCGTCCAGTATGGCACTGGCTGCTGCGGAACTGGAGCTGGCAGATATGCGGGATCGGGTGATGCGCCTCAAGGAGGAACTGGTCCGGGTCAAGGGGGAGTATGACTTCATACTCATCGACTGTCCGCCCTCACTGGGCATGGTCACCCTCAATGCCCTGTCGGCCAGCGATTCGCTCATCATTCCCATCCAGTGCGAATACTATGCATTGGAAGGGCTCAGCCAACTAGTCACCACCGTCCGGCAGGTCAAGCGGCTCTACAATCCCAGCATTGAAATCGAAGGGGTGCTGCTCACCATGTACGATGGGCGGCTCAACCTCACCTTGCAGGTGGTGGACGAAGTAAAGAAGTTTTTCCCGGAAAAGGTGTTCAAAAATGTGATCCCCCGGAATGTACGGCTTTCCGAAGCCCCCAGTTTTGGACAGCCAGTGCTCTATTTTGACCGCAATTCCCGGGGTGCCCAGGCTTATGAAGCCTTGACCGCAGAGATCCTGGATAAGAACAGAAAGGGCTGAAGTTAAAGTTGGCAACACGCAAAGGTGGCCTGGGAAAAGGCCTGGAAGCACTTTTTGTAGAGAATGAAACCCGAGAAATTGCCCCCTCCACCCTGAAGATCGGGGAAATTGAACCGAACCGCAACCAGCCCCGCCATGATTTTGATGAAAATGCCCTGGCGGAACTGGCTGATTCCATTCGGGAACATGGGGTGCTCCAGCCGCTGCTGGTGCGTCCGCTGCCGGGTGGTACCTATCAGATCGTGGCTGGAGAACGCCGCTGGCGGGCTTCCCGGATGGCAGGTCTCACCGAACTGCCGGTGATCATCCGGGATCTGGACGATGTGGCAACGATGGAAGTGGCTCTCATCGAAAACCTGCAGCGCAGCGACCTCAACCCCATGGAAGAGGCGATGGGTTATCAGGAACTGATGCAGCAGCATGGCTATACCCAGGAACAGGTGGCCAAACGGGTGGGTAAATCCCGTCCGGCAGTGGCCAATGCCCTGCGTCTGCTGGCCCTGCCAGAGGAAACTGCCCGGCTGGTCCGGGACGGAAAGCTCAGTTCGGGCCATGCCCGGGCATTGCTGGGTCTGCCGGAAGCGGAGATGATCCCGGCATTGGCTGAGCGCATCTGTCAGGAAGGATTGTCGGTCCGGGAGACTGAACGGCTGGTAGCTGGCTGCAAAGCAACCGGAACTGCCCCCAAAACCGCCGCTTCCCGGTCGGAGTGGGGAGAGGATAGCTTTTGGAAGGAAGCAGAACTGGCCTTGGCCGAGAGTTTGCACCGCAAGGTGAAGATCAAAGTGGGACGAGATGGGAAAGGCACCTTGACTGTGGATTTCTTCTCGCAGGAAGATCTTACGGAATTGGCCCGTCAGCTCTGTGAATAAACAGTGAAACGGAACAGGGGGGCCTTATCAAGAAAGGGCCTCCCTGTGTTTTGTACCAGGTCCCTTGGGGAATTGAGGAACCCGGGGAAAGGAGCAATATAAAATGATCGAACCGCAGATGATAAACCCCTATACCTATTGTTTTACCACCGAAGTGCCCTATTACCAGTGTGATCTCAGCGGTAAGATGAAGCTCTCCTGGCTGCTCAAGGTCATGGAACGGGCCGCTGGGGAACACCTGGAACACATTGGTCTTTCCTATGACCGCCTCTATCAGGAGGGGATCGTCTTTCTGCTCTCCAAGGCAGCGGTGCGCATCCATCAGTGTCCCACAGCCGCCGATCTGCTCTGGGTGGAAACAGCTCCTCAAGGGGTGCGTGGGGCCCAGTACAACCGGGAGATTCGCATCCACCGGGAGAAAAATGGCGGCCCGGGGGAACTGCTGGCTGAGGTACACACCATCTGGTTTATGGCCGATCCAGTGGAACGCAAGATCCTGCGCCCGGACAAGTTCCAGCATGAGATGCCCACCATTCCGGCAGAGGACGCCATGGAGCCCTTTGCCTCAACCCGGTTCCGCATTGCAGGGGAGCCCTGCGGCGAACAGATTTTTACCGTCCAGTACAGCCATCTGGATGTAAATGGACATCTGAACAATACCGTCTATGGCGACCTGGTCTGCAATCTGCTCCCCTTTGAGGAGCTGGTGGACCGGGGGATCCGGGAATTTCGGATCATTTACAGGCATGAAGCCCGACATGGGGAGCGGATCCGGCTGGAACTGTTCCATCACCAGGAAGAGGACTGCTGGTATGTGGCTGGCCATCGGGCAGAAGGCCCCTGTTTTGAAGCCCAGGTGTGCTTGAATCCATTGGAAAAATGATCGATTTCCGGATGCTTTCATAATTTAATTTGGTAAAGTAAACGAAAAAATCTTCATTTTCTATAAAAAAGTGTGGATTTTTTAGCTGGAAAGCTGAATTATCATCTTGAACTCCCCGGGGATAAGTGATAGAATAGTAAAAATAAATTTTTGTACTTCCTGGGAAAACCGGTCCGGATGGGAAACAGGAACCAACAGGAACCGGAAATGATTCCAGAACGATGAAGGCACAAAAATGGATTTCAAACAGGGATTTATACGCAAACAGGAAAAAGAAAAACGGGAGGAGAAACAAGAATATGCTCAACACCAACTTCAATGAGAAATTCTGCAAGGAAGGTCTGACCTTTGACGATGTTCTGCTGATTCCGGCTGCTTCAGAGGTCCTTCCCAATCAGGTGGATGTTTCCACTTGGCTGACCAAGAATGTCAAGCTCAACACCCCCATCATGACAGCTGCCATGGATACCGTTACCACAGCGGATATGGCCATTGCCATTGCCCGGGAAGGCGGTATCGGTGTTATCCATAAGAATATGAGCATCGAGCGCCAGGTGGAAGAAGTGGATCGCGTGAAGAGAAGCGAGAACGGCGTTATCGTTGATCCGTTCCACCTCTCTCCGGAGCATTTTGTTTTTGATGCCGATGAGCTGATGGGCAAGTATCGCATCAGCGGTGTGCCGATCTGCGAAAAGGGCAAGCTGGTCGGTATCATTACCAACCGTGACCTGCGCTTCCTGTCCGATTACAATATGAAGATCAAGGATGTGATGACCAAGGAAAACCTGGTTACTGCTCCGGTGGGCACCACTCTGGAAGAGGCACAGAAGATCCTCTCCTCCCACAAGATCGAGAAGCTCCCCATCGTGGATGCAGATGGCAACCTGCGTGGCCTGATCACCATCAAGGACATTGAAAAGGCTGTACAGTACCCCAACTCGGCCCGTGATAAGAATGGCCGTCTGCTGTGTGCTGCTGCCATCGGTGTAACTGCCGATGTTCTGGACCGTGCTGCTGCGCTGGTCAACTCCCATGTCGATGTGCTGGTACTGGATTCCGCTCATGGTCACAGCAAGGGCATCATCGACTGCGTACGCAAGGTAAAGGCTGCCTTCCCGAATGTGGATCTCATCGCCGGCAATGTTGCCACCGCTGAGGCCACCGAGGCCCTGATCGAAGCCGGTGCAGATGCCGTTAAGGTTGGTATCGGCCCTGGTTCGATCTGCACCACCCGTGTGGTAGCCGGTATCGGTGTACCGCAGGTAACCGCCATCTACGACGCTGCCTGCGCTGCTGCCAAGCATGGTATCCCGGTAATCGCCGATGGCGGTATCAAGTACTCCGGCGATGTGGTAAAGGCTCTGGCTGCCGGTGCCAACACTGTAATGCTTGGCTCGCTGCTGGCTGGCTGTGAAGAGGCTCCTGGTGAGGTAGAGATCTACCAGGGACGCAGCTTCAAGGTATACCGCGGCATGGGCTCGCTGGGCGCGATGGCTCAGGGCTCCAAGGACCGTTACTTCCAGCAGGATAACAGAAAGCTCGTTCCCGAAGGCGTTGAGGGTCGTGTACCCTTCAAGGGCCCGGTTTCCGATACTGTATTCCAGCTCATCGGTGGTCTGCGCGCCGGTATGGGTTATGTGGGCTGCGGCACCATCTCCGAGATGCATGATAAGGCTCAGTTCGTCCGCATCACCGGCGCTGGCCTGAAGGAGAGCCATCCCCACGATATCTACATCACTAAGGAAGCTCCGAACTATTCGGCAAGTTTCTAAACTTGCCGAATACGGCTTGCTTCACAAGCCGACGCCTGCGGGCGGGAATTCCCGTTCCGCTTCGCTCCACTCAAATGTGGTAGGAACCTACGGTTCCCCCACAAACGCCCCCTCCTTGATGGAGTTTGGTGGGGTGGGAGAGAAAGAGATAGAAAGCACCCCGGATTTTCCGGGGTGTTTTTGTTTTTCCGCAGGGGTTTTCAGGGGGTTACCAAGGAGCTGCTCGCCGCAGGCGCGGTTCCCCCACAAACGCCCCGTGGCCTACGGCCACAGCGGCTTGCTTCACAAGCCGACGCCTGCGGGCGGTATTCCCGTTTCGCTTCGCTCCACTCAAATGTGGTAGGGAACCTACGGTTCCCCCCACAAACGCCCCGTGGCCTACGGCCACAGCGGCTTGCGCCGGCCGCTGCGGCGGGTATTCCCGTTCCGCTTCGCTCCACTCAAATGTGGTAGGGAACCAAACGGTTCCCCCCACAAACGCCCCCCTCCCTAAATGTGGAGGTGGGGTGGGAGAGAAAGAGATAGAAAGCACCCCGGATTTTCCGGGGTGTTTTTGTTTTTCCGCAGGGGTTTTCAGGGGGTTGCCAAGGAGCTGCTCGCCGCAGGCGCGGTTCCGGCAGAGTATTCAGGCAGTCTGTCAGGGAGATTACACCGCTGCGCAGCTGTTGGCCTGGGCAGGTCGGGCGGAAACCATCACGGCGAAGCGTCTGCTGGCCTGTGATACGCTGGTAGCCGAGGAGAAAGGCTGTTTGCTGGGGTTTGCAAACCTCGAACCTGGTGGGTATCTGGACTGCCTCTACACAGCGGCAGAGAGCCAGCGCCGGGGTGTGGCAGCAGCCTGGCGGCAGGGGGAAAAGCTCCTGCGGGTGGAGGCTTCCCGGACAGCCCGGTTTTTTTGAGCATCGGGGGTTTCGGATACAGGCAGCCCAGCTGGTGCCGGTGGACGGCGAGGATCTGGAAAACCTCCGGATGCAAAAAGTTCTGGAACCGATTGTTTCACAGGAAACAGCGGAATAAAGAGCTATGATACGGGAAAACTCTACTGTCCGGCTGAATCTGCTCCCGGAGATGAGGAAGAAGGGGAAGGTGCGGCGAAAAAATTCTCAAAAAGCCGGATTTTTTGAGAAAACAGGCTTGACAATTGCTCACTCATACGGTATAATAAAATTCGCCTGATAACTCAGGCATGGAGTGATATATGGCGGCATAGCTCAGCTGGCTAGAGCATTCGGTTCATACCCGAAGTGTCGTTGGTTCAAGTCCAATTGCCGCTACCACTCTTTTTTATTATTCTCTGGCCCGTTGGTCAAGCGGTTAAGACACCGCCCTTTCACGGCGGTAACGCGGGTTCGATTCCCGCACGGGTCACCAGGATAAAAAGAGAAGGACGAGCAGGCTTTTCTGCTTGTCCTTTTTTTATTTTTCAGAACACTTGGAAACCATAGGGAGCTGCTTTAGCAGAGAGGAAAGGAAGGTGCTGTTCTATGTCCAGCCGTCCTCGTCTGGCACAGCTGTTGATCTGGCAGGGGTGGGCCGTATTGTCTGCCCTGGTGCCATCGCTGGCTGTTTCGCTGCTCTGGGCACCGGGGTCACCGGCCTGGAAGCTGGTCACCCTGGGGTGGGTGGCACTCTGGGTGCTGTATCTGGCGGTGTGGCTGCCCTTGCGCTTTTTCCGGTTGGGGTACCGGCTGGAGGCGGATCGGGTCCTGGTCACCGATGGGGTGCTGTTTTCCACCGTGCGCATCTTCCCATTGACTGCGCTGCAGACCGCCTCGGTTTCGGCTGATCCGCTCCAACGGCTGTGTGGGCTGCGTACCCTGCGTCTGACTGCCGCCGGCAGTGAGGTGGCTCTGCCGGGGCTGACTGCCTCCGAGGCGGTGCGGCTGGCTGGGCTCTTGCTGGAAGGCGGTGGTCAGCCATGACCCGGCTGCGGCGCACCAATCTGGCCAATGCCCTGTTCTATCTGCCACGGCCGGCGCTGGTGCTGGTGCCCATTCTCCTCAAGGGCCTGACGGTGATCGTCACCCTGGGTGTGGCAGTTTGGCTGGAATCCACCTGGATGGACCTCTGTTTTCTGGCTGGGGTGATGGGATATACCCTGCTGCGCTGGAATGCCCTGCGCTATGCCCTGGATGGGGAGGTGCTGCGGATGCAGGAGGGGATCTGGTTCCGGAAAACCACGGCGATCCCGGCGGACCGCATTTCGGTGGTGGCTTCGGTACGGCCCTTTCTGCTGCGGCCCTTCGGGGTCTGCCTCATTGAGGCGGATACCCCGGCTGGCAGCCGCCGTCGGGCGGATTTCCGGCTCTATCTTTCGGCGGCGGATACCCGGGCATTGGTACACACCCATTCCGATGGGGATATCGACCTGCCGGAACAGCAGCAGTACCGCCCCCGGAATGCCAGTGTGCTGCTGCTCTCCCTCTTTACCTCCAATTCACTGATGGGGCTGATTCTGCTGGCTGCGGCTCTGCAGAACCTGGGAGACATTGTAGGGGAGGACCTCAGCCACCGGCTGATGACCCGGCTGGGCGCCCTGGGCGAAGTGCTGGCCTTTGGCGTACCGCCGGCAGCTGCTATGCTGGCCCTGATGGCAGGGCTGGGGTGGACCGCTGGTTTTGTCAGTGAATTCTTGCGCAACAAGAATTTTCTCACCATCCGCACCGGTCGGGTGCTGGAGGTCCACCGGGGGTTATTGACCCGTCGCAGCTCGTTGGTGCAGGTGGAACGCATCCGATTTGTCCAGCTCCGGGAGACAGCCGCTGCCCGGCTGCTGGGGTTGGGGGCGGGGTATCTGCACGCGGTGGGGGTGACCCGTCAGCGGGAAAACCTCCTGCCGGTGATCCCAGTGGTGCGGGCCCGGCATCTGCCGGAGCTGTTACAGGGGCTGCTCCCGGAGTTTCAGCCGGGGTCGGTGACGGTGCGCCCGGCAGCTGGTTCGCTGCTGCGCTACATTGGCCCGGCGCTGGCTGCCATGGCTGGTGCAGTGGCTGGAGGCTGGCTGTTGGGGCAGGGCTGGAGCGAATGGAAACCCCTGACTCTCTGGCTCACCCTGGCGGCTTTGATGCCAGCCAGCTGGTTTTTCCTGGTGCAGGTACTGGATCTGCACTCGGCCGGTATTGGATATACCAATGGTGATTTTACACTGAAATATTCCAAAGGGTTTTATCTCCATACGGTGGTGATCCCCGGACACAATGTGGTGGGGCTCACCCTGCGGCAGAGCCTGTTCCAGAAGCGGCGCGGCACCTGTGACCTGCTGCTGGACAGCTACTCCCAGGGCAGACGGCGGCATCGGGTGCGCAATCTGGATCGGAAGGCAGTGGAACAGCTGTTGGGGCAGAGAGAATTGTTTTTACAACAAAATGGAATACAGCACTGATATATTACAAAAACTGGGTGTTATTTCAATACAAAAATCAATATAATGGAATGATATTACAATCTGTCGATGATTGTGTTGAAGAAGTGATTCTATCATTTGTAATTATTTTTAATTCTATTGCAAATTGTAGATACGGTCAATGGAAATCATTGATTGTTTCACTTTAGAAATGATGGCTGATTCTACCGTTTCGCTTTCGCTTATGGTGGAACCGCCGCAGGGCGTCGGTCCTGTATTTTGAGTGGCCCATTTTCTCGCCGCTTGTGCGGCAACCGGAAATGATGGCCGATTCTACCATTTCGCTTTCGCTTATGGTAGAATAGAAGAGCTACACAACAGACAGAGCAGAATGGATAAGAGGAGTGATTTGTCGGTGGAGATCTTGGCGCCCGAGCGCTATGCGGAACTGGAAGAATTTGTAGCTCGTCACCCCCGGGGAGAGTTTATGCAGTCCCCTCGGTGGCGGCTGGTGAAGGAGAACTGGGACTATGCCGCCGTGGTATCCCGGGACGCAGAGGGAGCCATCAAGGGCTCGATGGGGGTGCTGATCCGGAAGATCCCGGCACTGCACACCGCCCTGCTCTATGCCCCCCGTGGCCCGATCTGTGATGTCCACGACTGGGAGACGATTGCCGACCTCAAAGCCGGGGTGGACCAGCTGGCAAAACAGGTCCATGCCCACGAGTTCAAGATGGACCCGGATATCCCTATGGCGGACGGTGAGTTCATCGCCGAGATGAAGAAACTGGGCTTTGTTCACAGCTATGGCCCCGATGGGTTTGAGGGGATCCAGGCGCGCTTCAACTACCGGCTCTATCTGGAGGGGCGGGACGAGGCCGCCCTGCTGGCCAACTGTTCCCAGGGAGTGCGCCGGAACATCCGCAAGGCGGAAAAGGCCGGCGTGGAGGTGAAGATCGTCGGGGAGGAAGCCCTGGACGACTTTGTGCGCATCATGCAGGTCACCGGTGAACGGGACGGGTTCTCCACCCGGCCCAAGAGCTACTTTGTCAAGTTCCTGCGGGGGTTGGGGGAGAATGTCCGTCTCTATGCCGGGTACTATCAGGGCAAGATGATCTCCGGGGCCATCTGCACCAACTACGCTGGCAAGACCTGCTATGTCTACGGCGCATCGGACAACAGCGACCGGGAGGTCATGCCCAACTACCTGATGCAGTGGGAGATGATCCGCTGGGCGGTGGAGACCGGCTGCACCGTCTACGACTTCCAGGGGGTTTCGGGCAATCTGGACCCCGATTCCCACATGTACGGGCTCTACCGCTTCAAGAGCGGCTTCCGGGGCAGCCTGGACGAGCTGGCCGGAGAGTTTGACTGCATTTACAGCCCCAGCCGCAAAAAGCTCACCGATACCGCCCTGGCCCTCCGGGGCTGGCTGCGGCGGCACCTGCACCGGTAAACCGCCCTGGACACCGTAAACCCAAAAACAGAACCACCCCCTGCCGCACCGGGTTTTCCGGGAGGCAGGGGGTGGCTTTTTTGTTGCGGCAGGGGTCAGATCTTGTAGTAGCCGGCGGCGACCAGCTGTTCCAGGCAGGCGTTGATCTCCTCGTCGGTGAACAGCTCGGCAAAGCGGCTCTCCACAGCCAGGGCCTCCAGGGTCAGGGCGGTCTGGCCGGCGGCGGTCAGCTCCCGGGAGAGCGGCACCTCCTGCCCCCGCTGGATGCAGCGCTTCAGGCAGGCGGCGGCGCCGTGCTTTTCGCACTGGGTGCGCAGAGCAGCAGCGGACAGGCCCAGGGCTTCCGCCTTCTGCATGGAGGTTTCGGCAGCGGCGGTGAAGGCCGCCTCCAGTTCTTTTACAGTCATGGCAAAGTCTCCTTTCGGTTGTGTGTTCCAAGATTATTATAGCCCACTGACCAGGAAAAAGAAAGTTCGCAAATTTGTAAAAAATTGTCGGAATATGGTATAATCACTTTATACTGGCGATTCCCCCCTGGGCCGGTTCCGGATAAAGCCGGTCGGCACTGCGCGAAATTGGCAGGGGCTTTTGGGGGACAATGCGCCCTGAGTTTGAACGATGGAGGAAAGTACAATGCAGAATCAAGAGAACAAGCGGGAAAAGAGAAAGCTCACCCTGCCCCAGCTGAAGCTGATTGTGGGTTCGGCGGCGCTGGTGGTGCTGACAGTGCTGCTCACCCTGGGGCTGAACAGTGTGTTCCGCCACGACGAAAAGCCCACCCATCTGGGCTTTGAGGACATTGGCGAGCTGGCCACCCAGGCGGCCTACCTCACCATTGTGGAGGATATCGATGCCAGCCGGGAGCTGTTCGGCGTGAAGATCCCCTTCACCCAGACCGAGATCATTTACAGCTACGATGTCGCCGTCAAGGCCGGTCTGGACTTTGACCAGGTGGAGTGGGAGGTAAACGACGAAGCCAAGGAGATCCAGGTGACCATGCCGGAGATCCGGGTACTGAGCAGCGAGGTGGATCTGGAGTCCTTCAAGCTCTATCACGAGAACTGGAGCTCCTTCCGGCCGATCCGCACCGAGGAGTTCAATGCCGCAGCACAGGCGATGAAGGTGGAGGCCCAGAACAGGGCGGTGGAAAACGGCCTGCTGGACAATGCCCAGGAAAATGCCGAGCGGGTGATCCAGGGCTTTATCCACCAGAACTTTGACCCGCAGGAGTACAAGATCGTCTTTGAGTATGAGAAGGGAGCCGCTGCATGAAAAAGAAGCTGCTGATTGCCGCTGGCATCGTCCTGGGTGCCATTGCACTATTCTACCTGGGACTGCTGCTGACTGCATAACCGTCAAGAAAAAGAGAGCCGGCCCGGCTCTCTTTTTTTGTGGGGGAAAATAAAAACGCACCGCAATTCTGCGGTGCGTTCCTCAAATCGAGCGGGAAAGAGAGAGGAAAGAACTTCCCGCCCGGTCTGCATCAATAGGTATCCAGAGGCGGCTTGACCGAATCGGGCAGCGGGCAGGTGTACTTGCCGCCGTTGCGGGCCAACACCTCTGCCTTGGCAGCGGCAATGGCCTCGGGGCAGTGCATGGTGCGCACAGCGGAGAGCGCCATGGCCTGGGCGGCGGTGAGCAGCCCCTTGTGTGCCAGCGGGCTGCAGGCCTGGGCGGTCATCTGCCAGGAGTGCCCCACATTGCCCACACAGGCGGTGGCCACCAGCAGGTTGAGGGTGGGAGCAGCATAGCCCACATCGCCCACATCGGTGGAACCGGCCTGCAGGCGGATGTGGGCCGGGTCAAAGGGGATCACATCGGTGGCAAGGGGGCGCTGCAGCACTGCCTCGGCCCGGTCGCCGTAGGTGCGGCGGATCTCCGCTTCCACGGCGGAGCGGGTCTCGGGGTCGTAGCTCTCCAGGAACTGCCGTGCCAGCTGGAAGTCGGCCTCGTCCCACTGGGGAGCGCCCACTTCCTGCATGGCTTCGCTGGCGATGGCGCCCAGGGCTTTGTTGGGCACATACTCGGTAAAGGCCATGGCAAGCTCCACCTCCAGGGTGGTGCCGGTCATCAGGGCTGCACCCCTGGCCACATCCACCACCCGGTCAAAGAGGTCGCGCAGATCCCGGACATAGGGGGTACGCACCTCGTAGCGTACGGTGGCATGGTCCTGCACCACATTGGGGGCGGAACCGCCGGCATCGATGTAGGCATAGTG
>CAKWRB010000021.1:10725-13366 GCA_934845495.1 uncultured bacterium | reverse complement strand
GAAAGGCAGATACCTCGTATGTGGTCCTGAAGGATGGGGATTCGCTGGACTATATTACCGAAAACTTCAGCCTCCGCAGCTTTACCAACCAGTTCAATGCCCGCTTCAAGGTGGAATGGACCTGGGCCCCGGATGCCAAACAGATGTATGAGGGAAAGCCGGATGTTGAGATTTCCACCCTTCCTCCGGAAGTGCAGGAAAAGTTTAAGAATGTCCTGCAGACTGGCGGCGGAAACCAGGATCTGCAGCGGGTAACGGTTAACCCGATGGAGGACAATGTGACCGGCACCCTGACTGCAAAGGTATCCTACTACGCACCGGGCGGCGAGTACCAGGTATCGTCTACCAAAACAGTGCCGATCAAGAATGTAGTGGTTCGCGGTCTGGGAAATCCCGTCGAGGTGACCCAGATCCGGCAGGTGCTGAAGGGGTATCCGGATGCGGATAAAAACGGCACCTACTTCTTCAAGGAGAACGAGCGCGCGCTCCCCGGTTCGAAGGTGATGGATGCCTATAAGGGCGATGTGGATTCATTCCAGATCAACCCCAAGGGTCCCTATGAGTATGAGCTTCAGCTCAGCATGGGAGCCAAAAACGGAGCAGCGCAGTATGCGACGATCACAGCGGTGGGGGATACCAGCGTTGTAAGCATCAAAACACAGCAGGGTTCAGAGCAGCCCATGGATTACCAGCTGGGCTCTCAGATCCAGAACAAGCAGTTTAATACAGGGGATAACTCTACACCCGGAAAGGTGAGCGTGATCCTCAACGCACAGCGCCTGCCCGAAGATTCGGGTAAGCGAAGCGTTACACTGACATTCCGCTTCTTTATTCCTGACCGAAACGGAAAACCTGTGGAAAGCTCGACCAGATACAGCATCAACCTGGATGTATACGATAACACCCCCAGCCAGGATAGTACGCTGAAGACATTGGTGCTTCGCAACCAGAAGAATTCGGTCATTGATTTTCCGTTTGACCCGGAGAAATATCTCTATGCCGGTGTGGATGGAACAGTGCATCTGCCATATAAGACCGATTCCATCACGCTGACCCCCACACTGAACGATCCCCGGGCGGCAGATAAGCCGATTCAGATCACAATGTTCGATGCAACCGGTCAGCCAGTTGGAGTGCCGGTGGAAGTCAAAAGTGGTGTGACAAGCGATCCGCTCAAATTCGGTGAACCCGGAAAGGTGATTTCGGTCTTTGTAAAGACACCGGCACAGGATCCGCGCGAAGAGTACACCAGCACCTATCAGATCGACATCGTGCGCGACCAGGCAAGTACCGACGATACGCTCAAATCCCTAGGGCTGTACTATGCAGATGATTCTGCGATGAAGAACAATCTGATTGCAAACTTCGATCCTGATGTGCTGGAATACAATGTAATGGTTCCGTATTCCACGCCCAAGCTGCGGGTACGGGCAGAGAAGAATGATCCTGAGGCAGAGGGGCCGAAGTTCTCGCCGGAACTTGTAGGTGCCAATGCCCATGATCTGGATAAGCAGTGGCTGGATAACCTGCCGGCATTGTTTAAGGATCCCCAGTATAACGGCGTCGTGGATCTGGAGATCACCGTCACCTCCGAAGCCTCTGCCACAGTCGGCGGCGGCGGAACGGGTGCAAGCCGTACCTATACCGTGCATCTGCGCCGGGAAGACCCTGCCCATGACGCCACACTGAAGAATATGGAGGTCATGGATAAAGAGGAGCAGAAGCTAAGCTATAAGCCCTCCTTTAAGCCGGAGGCCGATACCTATACACTGGAGATCCCCTATGCGACCGATCAGATCAAGCTGAGTCTGCTCCCGGCCGATGCCAATGTCAACAACATCAAGATCTTCTCGTTGACCGAGGACAAGCTGATCTATGAGATGCAGAAGGGTGAGATCAAAATCGGCGCACCAACATCGCCGATCGATATTCTCCCGGTAAACCATGAATCCATTCTGAAGCTGGGATATCATCCACTTTGGGTGGAAGTGACCGCCGAGGACGAAACCACCATACAGCGATACGAACTCCGGGTTATCCGGGAAGAACCCAGTGCCGATGCCCTGCTGAAATCGCTGACAGTACAGGATCAGGATGGGGCACAGATCAAAACACTGGCCTTCTATCCAGAGGAGAGCAGCTACTCCCTGACTGTTCCGTACGAAACCACCGGAGTGAGCTTTACCCCCACAGCCAATTACGCTGGTGCAACGATCGAGGTCCAGGAGAGTGGGCTGGGCGGCTTGCTTTCCTCCACAGTTCCCAGCGGAAACACCTCCAAGGTATTTAAGCTGGATGAGCCAGGGAAGGAAAAAACCTTCAAGATTTCTGTCACAGCGGAGGACGGCGTCACAGTCAAGACCTACTCCCTTACATTTGTACGGGAGCAGCCCAGCTCGGATGCGCGCCTTAAAAAGCTCAAAGTGGACAATGTTTCCGAGTTCTCGCCAACCTTTGTATCGAACAAGACACGCTATGATGCCATTGTATCGGAAGGAGCAGAAGGGGTTGTGATCACCCCCACTGCCAATCATCCGGGAGCGACCATTCGCATCGTAGTGGATGACAAGGAAAACGGAGGCGATCAGGGAATCGTTGTGCCGAGCGGCCAGGCATCGGATCTGCTCGAGCTGATCCATGT
>CAKWRB010000021.1:3365-10715 GCA_934845495.1 uncultured bacterium | reverse complement strand
TAACGGCACAGGACGGCAAAACCACGATGACCTATACGATCTGCTTTATCAACGAAAATCTGATCGAAAAGACCAGCAATGCGGATCTTCGCAGTCTGAAGATCAACTACGGGCTGATGACCCCGAACTTCAAGCCCTCGATCACAGAGTATGAGGTTGCAGTTCCGGAGGATACATATTCAGTTGATGTCCTGCCCAAAACCGATGACCCTCTGGCAGAGATCCGCGTGCTTGCGGGAACCAGAGAGATCGGGGACTATGATGGACATTATGCCGAGGCGCTGGAGGACGGGGAAAACCCCATCACGGTTGAAGTGACCTCGCCGGATAAAAAGGTCAAAAAGATCTACACAGTCAATATCTATCGCAATGAAGAGGACAAACAGAAGAATCTGAAGCCTCTGGAGGCAGAGGATATCGACTTTGAGAATTCCGATGATGTGATCCGTGTCATGATCGAGGAGTATCCCAGAGTCAGCGCCAGCGTATTCAATGAGCTGAAGAACTATCCCAATAAGATCATCATCTTCCAGGGAAATGATTACTCGCTGGAGTTCAAGGCCTCCGAGCTGAAAAAGGTGATCCCGCAGCGGGAAATCTACGACTTCCGGATGCTTTTCAGCTCGCCGGATGAGGACATCATCTATGACCATATCTGGGATTACTCCCGGAACGATGACATCGAAAACCGCATTGTAATGCTCTATTTCGAGCAGCACACTTCGCTGCCGGGACCGGCTACTCTCCGGGTAAGCCTGGGAAACCGATACGACGATATGACCCTGTACTGGCATTACTACAATCAGGAGCGTGACCGGATCGATTATTATGGTTCGCTCAAGAGTAACTCCAAGGGAAATATCGCAGTCCGGATCGACCACTTCTCCACCTACCTGGTTTCGCCCAAGCACCGGATCGCCGGTTCGGAGGATAAACAGGGCGTGATCGATGAGCTTGGACAGTCTGGCAGCGGCGGTTCGTTGGATCAGTCGAGCGGTAAGCCCTTCCCGAACACCGGCGCAGGGGGGGAGCAGAGATGAAAAAAAGTAAAGCCGGAATTGCAATTTTATTACTGTTGATGGTTGCTTTTGGCGGAATGTGTTATATACTGTTTGGTATGGAGAATGATCCGTTCGGACCGGAGGCAGTGGCGGTAAACCAGCCGCAAATTGGCGTGAAGAGTCAGCCCCAAACGGATGCAGATGTGCTGGAGGCGCTGGATTACGAACTCAGCCAGAACCGGGATACCGTTGGATGGCTGAAGATACCGGGCACAAAAATCAACAACAGCGTACTGCAGTCGTACGACAATGTCACCTACCTCCGGCAGGACGAGCGGCGAAAATACAACCTGTATGGCTGTTACTTTGCCGACTATGAGTGCTCCTTTGGCGATCGGGACAAACTTTCTCCCAATACGATCATCTATGGGCACAGTGATCTGACCAACGATCCGGATGGACCCCGTTTTTCCGAATTGTTCCGGTTTATGGATGAGGATTTTGCCCGGAACACGCCGGTGATCTCGTTTGTTACACAGGATGACTGGATGGAGTGGGAGATCTTTGCGGTAGCAGAGTTTACCACTGATCCTCGCCTGATCCAGCCCTCTCCCGATAGCGGGATCGCAGAACTGGCTGCATCGGTGAAGGGGAAGTCGTTCCACGATTATGATGTACAGGTAAAAAACAGCGACCATATCCTCACGCTGATCACCTGTACCGATGAACCCACAATACGGTTGGTTGTAATGGCGCGCCTGCTGGATCCTGAAGCCGAAATTCCAGCAGTTGCCCCCATTTCATCCTCCACAGAATCAGAACAGGAGGCATGATTGAATGTTTTTTGATTCCAAGCAGTTCCAGGTGATGACTGGCAGCCTGCAGGCATTGTCCATGCAGCAGCAGGCGATCCTGCATAACCTCGCCAACCTTGAAACACCGGGCTATAAGTCCAAATCGGTGAGCTTTGTGGATGTTCTTGCCCAGGAGAAATCCCAGTACGATATGAAGGCAGTGATCACCACCGACACCAATACCTCCATCCGTCCGGATGGCAACAATGTAGATGCCGATGTGGAGAGCATGAAACTGTACGAAAACTATGTGACTCAGCTGGCCATGTATCAGAAGATTTCGGGGCAGTTTACCAACTTCCGGTATGTGATGAACCAGTTCACACGATAGTGTAAAGGAGGGAAAAAGATGTCTTTCTTCGATTCAATGAACATTGTTGGCTCGGCACTGACTGCAGAGCGTCTTCGCATGGATGTATCCCTGCAGAATATTGCCAATGCCAACACCATCCGCACCAAAACGGGTGAGCCCTATCGCCGCAAGCAGGTTGTGTTCCAGGAACGGACCATGAGTTTTAAGGATGTGCTAAGTACGGAACAGTACCGGATGCAGGGCGGCGGTGTGCGTGTTACCCGGGTGGTGGAAAGCGACCGGGACTTTGTGCCGGTGTACGACCCCAGCCATCCGGATGCCAACGAGGAAGGCTATGTTATGATGCCCAATGTGGACACCACCGAAGAGCGGATCGATCTGATGGCGGCCTCCAATGCGTATGAGGCCAACCTCACTGCGCTTTCGGTTGTGAAGTCGCTGGCGCTCAAGGCACTGGAGATAGGGAAGTAAACTGTTTCAAATGAAATAAGGAGGTGACGATCCGATGTATAGGATGGATGCAATCGCATTTTCCAAACATATTCAGTGTACCCGTGAGGCAAAACAGGATTGCCTGTTTACCGTGCGGCAGTTGGTGGAGCTGGCTTATACAGCTAAGGAAGAGGGCTTGCTGAAAATGGATTCCGTTGTAGAGGATACAGTCCGTTTTCCCAATCCGCTGCTTCGTCTGGCAGCACATCTGGTGGCCGAGGTTTCCGGCGCAGAACGGGTGCGCACAGTATTGTATAATTATATCCTGGCTGGAGGGATTCAGTCCCCGCAAAAACTCCTGAATGGCGTAATTATCGCCGAAGGCATGGTTGCAATCGGCGAAGGAGAAGACCTGGACTATATCTTCACATATCTGATCCCATCCTATTTTGGGATTGATTACCACGAAACAGTTCAGCAGGTTTATCAGAAATATAAGAAAGAACGGTTTTCAAACCAAACGACCAGCAATGAAGCGTAGGGTATGAATTCAAGGATCTGTTAGGAGGGATCTTTATGCCAGGCTATCAGAATGTTATGGAGATACTGGTTGAACAGATGTACAGCAGCATTGAGTCTACACTGGACTGCTGTGCCTGTCCACTCTGCAAGGCGGATATCATTGCCTATGCCTTGAACCAACTGCCGCCCAAGTATGTGGCCATGCGCCAGGGAGAGGCATATCCCAAACTGTTTATCCTGAAGAAAGAATATCGTACCCGGGTAGCAGCCGCGCTGGTTCATGCGGCAGAGGTTGTTCGCAGCAATCCTCGCCATGGTCCCGAAGGTTTTGTTGCCCCTGAGCGATAATTAAATCAATTCGGGCTTTAGTCCTGTGGAAAAGCGGCGAAAATAAGAAGTGAACGGTCCAGGAAGGGCCGTAAAAACAGGAACACAGCCAAGGAAGGCTGCGTAGAGAATACAAGGAGGTACATACCATGGGTATGGTAGTAAGAAGCAACATTATGGCGCTGAACGCCAACCGTCAGCTGGGCATGAACAACTCTCAGGTATCGAAGAGCCTGGAGAAGCTGTCCTCTGGTTACAAGATCAACCGTGCAGGTGACGATGCATCTGGCCTGGCCATCAGCGAGAAGATGAAGGCACAGATCAAGGGTCTGGAAACTGCATCGACCAACAGCCAGGACGGTATCAGCCTGGTACAGACAGCAGAAGGTGCGCTGACCGAAGTTCACGACATGCTCAACCGTATGGTAGAGCTGGCCGGTAAGGCAGCCAACGGCACCATCGACAGCGAGACCGACCGTGCAGCCCTGCAGGACGAGATGAACTCCCTGCTGGACGAAATCGACCGTATTGCTGAGAGCACCGACTTCAACGGCATCAAGCTGCTGAACGGCGATCTGGCAACCAACACTGTAAAGCTCGGCAACATCAAGCTGGGTGCAGGTAATGCCTCTACCACTGTAGCTGCTACTGCTGCAACCACCACTCAGGCCATTGGCGCGGGCACTGCTGCTGCTGCAAAGCTGACTGTAGAGTACACCGATGCCAACGGCAAGCTGCAGAGCGTGACCGTAGACTATACCGGAAGCACTACTAATACAGATAATGCCAAGGCTATGCGTGATGCACTGAAGGCCAACAGCGAGCTGTCCGCTCTGTTTGATATCGGCGGTACAGGAACTGATATCACCTTTACTGCAAAGACAGCTGGCGAGGGTGGCGTGAAGGTTACTAACATTACTTCTTCCACTGATGCTCAGAAGGATGCCGTTGGCGAGCTGGCCTTCAAGGACGGCACCGATGCCTACGAGAAGGTTACCGGTGGCGCCAATGGCATCAAGGCAGGCGACAAGGTTACCGTAAACGGCACTGTATACGAGTTTGTAGCCAATGCCGGTGACAAGGTTACCACTGAGGGTGCTGTTGCAGTTCTGGTTGGCGCTGATAATAATGCAAGTGCTGCAAACCTGAACAAGGCTCTGGAGAGCGAGGGTATTACTGTATCGGTAGATAATGCTAATGCCCAGGATCTGCTGTTCAAGCCGATGAGCAACGGCAAGGGTCTGAGCCTGCAGATCGGTGCTACTGGTGATGCTTACAACAAGGTTACCATCAATGTGGGCAACATGAGCTCCAAGGGCCTGGGTATCGATAACCTGCGCAACATTGGTATCATGTCTCAGGATGCTGCTTCTGCCGCTCTGGATCAGATCAAGAACGGTGCTGACAGCGCCATCAACACCGTATCCAGCGTGCGCGCTGAGCTGGGTGCAATGCAGAACCGTCTGGAGCACACCATCAACAACCTGGATGTAGCTGCTGAGAACATGCAGTCTGCCAACAGCCAGATCCGTGATACAGATATGGCTAAGGAAATGATGGAGTACACCAAGAAGAACGTGCTGACTCAGGCCGCTCAGGCAATGCTGGCTCAGGCTAACCAGCAGCCCCAGAGCATCCTGCAGCTGCTGCAGTAATTGCTTTACTACATCAAATGAGAAAGAGGAGCATTTGCTCCTCTTTTTCATTTTACAGAAATATCAAAAAAAATTGTAATTTATGGTTTCTTTTTTTTAGATGCGGTCGAAAAATGTTGATGTAAGTTTTTGTGGAAAGGGGTAATAAACCAAATGAAAAATATGAAAATTTCAAAGAAAATCCTTTGTACATTTGGAGGCGTAATCGTTCTATTCATTATAGCGGTAGGAAGCTGTGTTCTTGCACTGCGTAGCGCCAACCAGAGAATTGAGGAATTTTACACCAAACCGCATCAGGCCATCAGTCTGGGCGGCGAACTGATGACAAGCCTCGAAACCTCTGCCAAGGAGATGGGTTTTGCTCTCGTTGCTCGGAATGAAGGTACATCGCATGAAAACCTGGCAACTGCCTATAATGAGGTTGCTGCTATGCAGCAGAACCTGGCTGATCTGCGCAAGGTTTATACCGGCGACACCACCAGCCTGGACAAGCTGGATGCACTGATCGACGGCACTGAGGATCTGCGCAACCAGTTTGAACAGTCCATTAAGGAAGGGCGCTGGGACGATGCAACCGAGATCCTGACAACCGATTATTCCGATGCACTGTCCCAGGCCACTGTTCTGCTGCAGGAGATCGATTCCAATGCAGCTGCAATGGCAGCCGACTTCTATACCACTTCCCGCGCTGATGTACAGCGCACCATTTACTTCTCCGTAGCTGTATCCGTTTTTGCGCTGATCTTGACCATGATGATGGCACTGGCCCTGGCTCGCCTGCTGGTTACCCCCATCAAGGAAATCGAAAATGTTGCCATCCGTATGGCAGAAGGCGACTTCAGCACCCAGATTGACTACGAGTCCAAGGACGAGCTGGGTACTCTGGCCGAGCAGGTGCGCAAGTTTGTAGACACCATTCAGGTCATCATCAGCGACGAGGGCTATATGCTGGGCGAAATGGCAAAGGGCAACTTTGCTGTGGATACCCGTGTTCCCGAGCGTTATGTCGGTGATTTCACCGCAGTTCTGAACTCGGTAACCAACATCAAGTCCCGCCTGAGCAATGTAATGATGCAGATCAACCAGTCCGCCGACCAGGTATCTGCCGGATCGGATCAGGTATCTTCCGGTGCCCAGGCTCTGAGCCAGGGTGCAACAGAGCAGGCCAGCTCGGTTGAGGAGCTGGCAGCTACCATTGCTGATATTTCCTCCCAGGTAACCCGCAACGCAGAAAATGCCAAGCAGGCCAGCCGCAAGGCCAACGAGCTGGGCGTTGAGCTGGATCAGGGTACCCGTCAGATGGACGAGATGACCGCTGCAATGGACGAGATCCGCGGCAAGTCCCAGGAGATCGGCAAGATTATCAAGACCATTGAGGACATTGCTTTCCAGACCAATATCCTTGCACTGAACGCAGCAGTAGAGGTTGCCCGTGCAGGTGCTGCAGGCCGCGGATTTGCGGTTGTTGCAGATGAAGTACGTAACCTGGCAAGCAAGTCGGCAGATGCTTCCAAGGAGACTTCTGCACTGATCGAGGATTCGGTACGGGCCGTAGAAAATGGCTCCCGCGTAGCAGCTGATACCGCAAAGACCATCCTGACCGTAGCTGAGGAAGCAAGAAGCATCGTTACCACCATCGATGACATTGCCCAGGCTTCGATGCAGCAGGCAGATGCTGTTGTACAGGTTACACAGGGCATGGACCAGATTTCCAGTGTTGTTCAGACCAACTCGGCTACTGCAGAGCAGTCCGCTGCAGCAAGTGAAGAGCTTTCGAGCCAGGCCAGCGTCCTGAAGGAACTGGTTGGACAATTTTCGTTTAGCGAGGAAGGCGGGAATATGCTGACAGACACTCAGCATGCCGTGTTTCGCAACGCCTCCTTCTCGCAGAATGACTTCTACGATGACAAGTATTGATGACACACATCAGGTACATTCTGCAGTAGCAGAACCCGCTCCTCAGCCCGTACATAGATCCAGCAAAGTCAAGACCTATGACTTTACCCCGGAACTTGAAACCGGCAATCAGCTCATTGATGAAGAGCATCGGGAACTGATCGATGCCATCAACAATCTGCTGCTGGCTTGCGGCGAGGGCAAGGGTCGTGCAGAAATCAAAAAGACACTGGAGTTCCTCAATGAATACATTGCGTATCACTTCAGTGACGAGGAGAAGCTGCAGCGACAGTATGGGTATCCGGATTATGAAAATCATAAGCGATACCATGAGGAATACAAACGAATTG
>CAKWRB010000021.1:433-3355 GCA_934845495.1 uncultured bacterium | reverse complement strand
GTGCCACAGTGGCCTTGATTTCCAAGACAAATCAGGCGATTGCAGGCTGGCTGCTGAACCACATCAAAAAGGAAGATATTAAGGTAGCTGCACACATTCGTTCCAAAAATCAAAACTGATATTGCATGAAACAGGAGGGATCGCTCTGAACAGACGGTCCCCCTGTTTTATTATAAGGGGGATAGGGGATGCGATCTAAGATAAAGGGTTTGGTGCTATTGGTCCTGCTGATGACTGTGCTGTATCGGTTGGAGCCGATTTATACCGTGATACACAATCACTTTGATTGGTCACTGCAGGTTGATACGATCGAGCTTCCCCGATTCTACCTGACGCGCGAAGAGGCGATTCGTGCCCATGAAGAAAAGCGGGCAGCGTCCAGCAGTATTGGTACTGACGAACAGCCAGTGCAGACTGCATTGAGCGGCGAACAGGAGTGGGCTCTGATGCTTGTAAATTCTGAACACACGATCCCCAGGGAATTCCGTCCGGAGTTGGCCACAGTCCAGCAGGGGGAGCCATATCAGGTCGATGTGCGGATCGTGGACGACCTTAGAAAAATGATTCAGGATGCCCAACAACAGGGGGTGAATCTTCAGATCTGCTCGGCATACCGCTCCTATGATCGACAGAAATCCAATTTGCAGTCAAACCGTGACCGGTATAAACAAGCTGGCTATACCGATGCCCAGGCCTGGGAGATGACCAATCGGTACATTGCACCGGCAGGGGGAAGCGAGCATCAGACCGGACTGGCCGTGGACATTGTTACACCGTCCTATCAGATCCTGGATTCCGGATACGCCAACACCGCTGCTGCAAAATGGCTGTTGGAGAACGCAGCTGACTATGGATTTATCCTGCGGTATCCCAGGAACAAAGAAGAAATTACTGGGATATGGTTCGAGCCCTGGCATTACCGCTATGTGGGGCAGGAGGCAGCAGAGGACATCATGGCACAGGGAATCTGTCTGGAGGAATATCTGGGGCAGATCCCCGCAGCGGAGGACAGTCCGGCTTAGAAGGAAAGCCATTGCGGAAGGAGGCGGGGTGTAGTATAATGTCATCCGTATCGAGAGACAGAGATGTATTGGAGAGGAGTAGTTCCATTGACAAAGACAAATAAATCCCGTTATGGGATCCTGGCAGTTTCGCAGCTGTTGATCCTTGGTTTTGGCTTCCTGCCGGCCCCGGCAGGAATGACGCCATCGGCCATGCGGGTGATCGGCATTTTTCTGGGGACCTTGCTGCTGTGGCTCACGGTCTCCATCGATTGGCCCAGTCTGCTCTGTATGGCGGCGCTGGCAGCGGTTCCGGAACTGGGAATGAAAACGGTGCTGTCCGCCTCCTTCGGAAATGCCACCTTCGCATTCCTGATGTTCACCTTCCTCTGTACCTATGCGCTGTCCCAGACCCCTTTTGTACGCCGCTGTGCAGTCTGGTTCGTATCCAGCCGTATGGCGCAGAAGGGGCCTTGGCAGCTCACCTGGCTGTTCTTCCTTTCCGTGATCGTTTTAGGGCTTTTCATCTCGCCAACAGTACTATTTGTAATATATCTTCCAATTATTGAAGAAATTTATACGGTACTGGGGCTGCACAAGGGGGATAAGTCCGCTTCAATGCTGATGATGGGCCTGGTGTTCTGCTGCGGGATCTCCTCCGGCATGACCCCCATTGCCCATGTGTTCCCGTTGATGGCGATGGAGTTCTATCACACCTCCACCGGTACGGCCATCGACTATGCCGGTTATATGGCCTTTGCGGTGCCGGTGGGCATCCTGGCATTTCTGGCGATGATGCTGATCTTCCGCTTTGTGCTGCGGCCGGACTTCGGCTCGCTGAACACCCACCGCGCCGTGGAACTGCGGGCTGGACTGGACAAAATGCAGTCCAGAGAGCAATATACACTTGGAATATTCCTGGTTGTAGTAGCTTTGTGGGTGGTTCCCAGTATGATCAAGCCCTGGTTCCCGGAGGTATATGCCTACATCAATGGCTTTGGAACCGCCTATCCTCCGCTGCTGGGGGCGGTGGCACTCTCGCTGATTGCGCCGGAGGGCAAGCCTCTGCTCTCCTTTGGCGAGGCCATGTCCAAGGGGGTGCCGTGGGGCAGTCTGATCATGTGTGCCGGCACACTGGCTGTGGGATCGGCTATGACCAACAACGCCATTGGGCTGACTGGCTGGATCTCGGAGCGGATGGCACCGGTGGCCTCTTCTCTGGCGCCGCTGGCGGTGGTGGCTCTGTTCTGCTTCTGGGCGGCTCTGCAGACAAACCTCTCGTCCAACATGGTGACGGTATCGGTGGTAACAGCCATTGCAGTGCCCATCTGTCTGGGAACCGGCGGCGGTGTCAATGCAGCGGCGGTTTGCTCGCTCATTGGGCTGCTGGCCTCCTATGCCTTTGCCACACCGCCTGCCATGCCCTGCGTGGCCATTGCAGGAAGCAGCGGCTGGACCTCAGCTGGGGCTCTGGTGCGGTATGGCTTCCTGCTGATGCTGGCCTCGGTCCTGATCTGCGTCTTTCTTGGCTATCCGGCAGCCTGCATGGTGCTGTAAGGAATAAAAAAACAGCGATGGGATTTCCCATCGCTGCTTTTATTTACAGGGGAGTGCTGTTACTTCAGATCAACGGTGATGTAGGTCATGCCATTGAGGGTCTCAGACTTTACATCGCAAACCTTTTCCAGGAAGGTATCGGACAGCGGGATATCGAAATCAACGCTGTAAGTCATGCCGTTGCACTTGGTGGAACCCTCTACACGAATGACATTGTTCTCCAGAGCAACATGCATGTCCTCAGGATTGATGCCGATGGTCTTGACCATGGTGGCATATGTATTGCCGTTCTTAACCCACGGAGCGTAACCAGGAGCATTCAGCTTCAGATTGGAAAAAGCATCGAAGTTTTCCATGATCTCTT
>CAKWRB010000021.1:0-423 GCA_934845495.1 uncultured bacterium | reverse complement strand
TAATAGAACACCTCTCCTTAAATTTTAACTCTGTGATCCTGCAGGAACTTGCTTCCTGCTACAACTATAATTTACCGCTTTTATTGCAAATTGTCAAGGGAAAATAATGTGACTTTGTCACAAAAAAATATATATACATATGTGCAAATAGCACATTTTTTCAGACAATTCTTTCATATAAAAACAGCTGTTTTTCTAATGAGTTTGGACTGGAATGAAACCGGGGCAGAGAAGCTGAAATGGAGATATCTGGTTGGACTATGGCGAAGTTGTACATAATTTATCAGATGAATTGCACCAATCCATACAATTAAACTTCAATGGATTGCGGGAGAGGCAAATGTATGCTACTATAGTGATACATAAATCAGAAGTATGGTTTGATGATCGAAACCGGCAGTGAACCGGTACATTCTGCAGCGC
>CAKWRB010000020.1 GCA_934845495.1 uncultured bacterium | reverse complement strand
GTATCCACCTTAAGAGTGGTGAATAGCGGAAATGTTCCTCCCACACGGACAAATGGCCTCTTAGTCTACTACTTCAATACCCATGCTGCGGGCGGAACCGCAGATCATGCTGGTTGCAGTCTCGATGGATGCAGCGTTCAGGTCGGGCATCTTCTGCTCAGCGATCTGTCTGGCCTGAGCCATGGTGATCTTGCCAACCTTGGTCTTGTTCGGAACGCCGGAAGCCTTGTCCAGACCGGCAGCCTTCTTGATCAGAACAGCAGCCGGAGGGGTCTTGGTGATAAAGCTGAAGGAGCGGTCAGCGTATACAGTGATGACAACGGGGATGATCATGCCCATGTCATTCTTGGTGCGCTCGTTGAACTCCTTGGTGAAAGCCATGATGTTAACGCCATGCTGACCCAGAGCGGGGCCGACCGGCGGTGCAGGAGTTGCCTTTCCTGCCGGGATCTGAAGCTTGATGAAGCCTACTACTTTCTGTGCCATTGTGTTGCACCTCCATAAGATAAGTGGTAAATTTCGGGGAGAAGCAAAGGGTGAAAAGCGGCTCCCCTCCCACAGGCAGCACCCTGCTGCCTTTGCGTATCAGCCGACCCGTACAACGAGGCCGTGGATCGGCTACCTCAAAGGAAATTAGTCCAGTGCGCGGACCTGACCGAGTTCCAGCTCGACAGGAACATCCTTGCCCATCATGGACACGACGACCCGCACATAGTTTTTCTCGGGGTCCAGTGCTTCCACGGTTCCGATGAACCCATCCAGGTAACCGGATACCACATTGACCGAATCGCCCACAGCGAAGTTGACTTCCACCTTGCCGGTATCAACGCCAAGACGGGCCACCTCTTCATCGGTGAGCGGTACGGGCTTGGAACCCGGTCCCACAAAACCGGTCACGCCCCGGATGTTGCGTACAACATACCAGGAGTCATCGGTCATGATCATCTTGACCAGGACATAGCTGGGGAAGAGCTTGCGCTCGACCTCGCGCTTCTTGTCGTCCTTGATCTCCACCACAGTTTCGGTGGGGACGCGGATCTCCTGGATCAGATCGTGGAGCTTGCGGTTTTCCACCGCGTTTTCAATACTTGTCGCAACCTTGTTCTCATAGCCTGAGTAGGTGTGGACAACATACCATTTTGCAGTATCGGACATTACAGCACCCTCCTTGCCATCAGTTCATTGCGCAGACAAGTCATCGTTTTTTGGAATTGCGTCGGAACGGAAGAAATAAGCCTTACGCTCCCATGAAGAACAGCGATACCAGTTTGGTGATAACGAAGTCGAAGCCGCAGATGATGCATGCGGAGATGATCAGGAATACGATCACGATGCCGGTGTTGTTGAGCACCTGCTTTTTCTCCGGCCATACAACCTTCTTCAGCTCGCCGCGCATATCTTTGAAGTAGCGCTTAATCTTGGCGAGGAACCCGGTCTTAGTTTCGGCATTCGCAGCTTTTGCTGACATCTACTTCCCGCCTTTCGACTACTTGGACTCTCTGTGGAGAGTGTGCTTCCGGCAGAACTTGCAGTACTTCTTCATCTCAAGTCTGTCAGGATCGTTCTTCTTGTTCTTGGTTGTGTTGTAGTTGCGCTGCTTGCACTCTGTGCAGGCCAAGGTAATTTTAACCCTCATTTCGGCACCTCCTGATTAACGGAATTTGTTTGCCTCCCTCGTAAAGGAAACGGTCTCTGCTTATTTTTGGACATAAAAAAATAACCCTTTTAAGAGGTACTACAATAGTACCATATCCCCCGCTGTTCCGTCAACTGTTTTTTTGCCCAAAAAAGCCCGTCACAACGCGGTTTGCTCTGTCAAAAAAATTGTCCGCGCTCTCAAATTTTCCCTCATAGGGGATCTCTTTCCCCTTCCAGGCTCCAAAATCCCGCTGCAGGCGGTGAATTTTTCCGCTTGGGGTTTGATTGCCGGGGGCAGTTATGCTATCATATATCTGATTAGACCATAATAGGATAGCTATGCCATTGGTATTATAATATGGTATATCCGGATATTCGGAATCGGAGGGATTCTTTGATGATGGAAAAACGCACGATCGGCATCCTGTTCGGCGGTGCCAGCAGCGAGCATGATGTATCGCTGATGTCCGCCACCTCGGTGCTGGAAAATATCGACCGCAAAAAATATGATGTTGTGATGGTGGGCATCACCCGGGACGGACGCTGGCTGCGCTACACCGGCGAGGTGAACAAGCTCATCGACCACTCCTGGGAGGAGGACAGCGGCAACCTGCCCGCCTTTCTCTCGCCGGACCGGGCAGTGCATGGTCTGGTGACCCTTCGGGACGGCCAGGCGGAGACCACCCGGCTGGATGCCGTGTTCCCGGTGATGCACGGCCGCTTTGCCGAGGACGGCTCGATGCAGGGCCTCTGCGACCTGGCCGGGATCCCCTGCGTGGGCCCCGATGTCTGCTCCAGCGCCATCTGCATGGATAAGGAGTACACCCACATCGTCCTGGATGCCGCCGGCATCAAGACTTCCGACTGGTTCTGCGTGCGCAAGGGAGCAGTTCCCTCGCTGCTCGACCTGGAGGTGAAGATCGCCATCAAGCTGGGCGGTTTCCCGGTCTTTGTCAAGCCCTGCAACGCCGGTTCTTCGGTGGGTGTTTCCAAGGTGAAGAGCTCGGATGAGCTGGAGGAG
Organism: uncultured bacterium; assembly: GCA_934845495.1. Classification (GTDB taxonomy): domain Bacteria; phylum Bacillota; class Clostridia; order Oscillospirales; family Ruminococcaceae; genus Avimicrobium. The sequence continues at coordinate 10,775 of CAKWRB010000020.1, read as the reverse complement.
GCCATGATGCTTGCCTTCCAGCATGACCAGAAGCTGCTCATCGAGCGCGCCATCTCCGGCAAGGAAGTGGAGGTTGCTGTGATGGGCAACGATTCGCCGGAGGCCTCGGTGCATGTGGGCGAGATCGTTCCCAAGCTGGAATTCTACGATTACAACTCCAAGTACTACGACGACACCGCTGACCTGTATCTGCCGGCCCGCATCACCGAGGAGGAGACCCAGCTGATCCGTCAGACTGCGGTGAAGGCCTTCAAGGCTCTGGGTTGCCGGGGTCTGGCCCGGGTGGACTTCTTCCTGCTGCCCGACGGCAGCTGTGTGCTCAACGAGCCCAACACCCTGCCCGGCTTTACCAAGATCAGCATGTATCCCAAACTGTTCATCGATTCGGGACTGACCTATCCCGAAATCATCGACCGGCTCATCACCCTTGCAATCGAAGCCGAGTAATCAAATGGAAGGGGGCTTTCCCATGGATCAGCGGCCCATTGGCGTCTTTGACTCCGGTGTGGGCGGCCTTTCGGTGGTGCGGGAGCTGTGCCGTCTGCTCCCCGGCGAGGACATCGTCTACTTTGGCGATGTGGGCCGGGTTCCCTACGGCACCCGCAGCCGGGAGGTCATCTACCGCTATGCCTCGGAGGATCTGCGCTTTCTCCGGGACCGGGGGGTAAAACTCATCGTTGCCGCCTGCGGCACTGCCAGCTCGGTGATCGATTCCGCCCTCACCGACCGGCTCCCCATGCCCTACACCGGTGTGATTGAGCCCACTGCCCGGGCAGCAGCTGCTGCCACCCGCAACAAAACGGTGGGCATCATCGGCACCGATGCCACCATCCGCAGCGGCTCCTTTGTTCGGGCGCTGCAGGCCATCGACCCGGATATCCACCCGGTGGGTCAGGGCTGTGCCCTGCTGGTGCCGCTGGTGGAAAACGGCTACATCAACTTTGACAACCAGGTCACCCGGCTGGTGCTGGAAGACTATCTCCGCCCGATCCGGGAATCGGGTGCCGACACCCTGATCCTGGGCTGCACCCACTTCCCGCTGCTGGCGCCCATCATCGGCGACCTGCTGGGAGACGGGGTCACCCTCATCGACTCCGGCGCCGCCACCGCTGGCTATATCCGGGATCTGCTCCGGCAGACCGGCCTGGAAAATCCCCGTGCCGAAGGCGGTGTACAGCGGTACTTCATCTCGGAACACACCGAGACCTTTGCCCGCACCGCCCGGCTCTTCCTGGGGCATGACATCACCGCCGAGTTCGCCCTGGCAGAACTGCCGCTGGAAACGGAGGCAACCCTATGACCCCCCGCCGGACAGCAGTGGAGCTGGAGCTCATCAGCCGCATCGACCAGGACGGGGACTGCACCGAGACCCGGACCTTTGCCCAGGGGGAGCTGACCCATCTGCGGGACAGCCTCACCCTGGCCTATCCCGAACCGGATCAGAGCAGCCGGACCCGGATCCGGCTTTCGGAGAGCGGACAGGCCCTGATTCAGCGCACCGGGGAATTCTCCGGGCAAATCCCGGTCTGCCCGGGCGAATGGGCAGACTTTCTCTATCACACACCCTACGGCGACCTGGAGCTGGCCTGCGAGGGCCTGAGCCTTGTGCTGGAGGAGGAAGATACAGCCGGCCGGCTGGTGCTGCACTACCGCATGGGCACACCGGATGGCCAGGTAATCAGTGAAAATCATATCACCATTCTATATAAGGAGAGTGCAAATTAACATGACAGCAAATCGGATCGCAGACGCACAAAAGCAGCTCGATACCCTGATCCGCACCGCCTATGCCAAGGCGTTCCCGGATAAGGAGATGCGGGACTTCATCATCGAGATCCCCAAGGATACCTCCCACGGAGATTTTGCCTCCAACGCCGCCATGGTCAACGCCAAGAATGCCGGCAAGGCCCCCCGGGACATTGCCGCCGCCCTGCTGGAGAACATGGACTTTGCCGGCAGCTACTTTGTTTCGGCGGAAACCGCCGGCCCCGGCTTCCTGAACTTCCGTCTGGGCCAGAACTGGTTCTCGGATGCCGTACAGAGCGTGCTGGACTGCGGTGCAGACTACGGCCGCTCGGATTACGGCCAGGGCAAGAAGGTGATGGTGGAGTTTGTATCCGCCAACCCCACCGGCCCGATGCACATGGGCAATGCCCGCGGCGGTGCCATCGGCGACTGCCTGGCCTCCGCCCTGGACTTTGCCGGGTATGAGGTATGCCGGGAGTTCTACATCAACGATGCCGGCAACCAGATCGTCAAGTTCGGCAAGTCGCTGGAAGCCCGCTACCTGCAGCTCTACCTGGGCGAGGGCGCCGTGGAGTTCCCGGAAGACGGCTACCAGGGTGAGGACATCAAGGTCCGTGCCAAGGAATTTGCCGACCTGCACGGGGACAAGTATGTGAACGCCCCCTCGGAGGAGCGCACCCAGGCCCTCATCGACTATGCCCTGCCTGCCAATGTGGAGGGGCTGCGTCGGGACCTGGAAAAGTACCGCATCCAGTACGATGTGTGGTTCTCGGAGAAGAGCCTGCACGAGAGCGGTGCTGTCATGGATGTGGTCAAGCTGCTTGCTGACCGCGGCATGACCTACGAAAAGGATGGCGCCATCTGGTACAAGGCCACCGAGTTCGGCGCCGAGAAGGACGAAGTTCTGGTGCGTGCCAACGGCATTCCCACCTACTTCACCGCCGACATTGCCTACCACTACAACAAGTTTGCCGTCCGCGGCTTTGACCGCGTCATCGACGTCTGGGGCGCCGACCACCACGGCCATGTGGCCCGTATGAAGGGCTCGATGGATGCCGTTGGTCTGGATGGCAGCAAGCTGGATGTGGTGCTGATGCAGCTGGTTCGCCTGATGAAGGACGGCCAGCCCTTCAAGATGAGCAAGCGCACCGGCAAGGCCATCACCCTCACTGACCTGCTGGAGGAGATCCCGATCGATGCCGCCCGCTTCTTCTTCAATATGCGGGAGCCCAACTCCACCCTGGACTTCGACCTGGATCTGGCTGTGGAGGAAACCAGCCAGAACCCGGTATACTATGTACAGTATGCCCATGCCCGGATCTGCAGCATTCTCAAGAACCTGGCTGCCGAGGGCATCTCTCCCCGTGCTGTGACCGCTGCAGAACTGGATCTGCTGGCCACCGGAGAGGAAAAGGAACTGATCCGCAAGCTGGCTACCCTGCCGGAGGAGATCATCGGCGCCGCCAAGAACTATGACCCGGCCCGCCTGACCCACTATGTCATCGACATTGCCACCCTCTTCCACAAGTTCTACAACGCCTGCCGCGTCAAGGGCGAAGAGGAATCTCTGATGCAGGCCCGTCTGGCCCTGTGTATCGCCACCCGCACCGTCATCGAAAATGTTCTGGGACTGCTGAAGATCACCGCCCCGGAATCGATGTAAGCCCATCTGTTTCTGTCTGATCGAAAGGACTGTGACTATGAAGGATTACCCTCCTTTGCCGGACGGACTTCCCCGGATCCTGAGCGCCTCCTCGGCGCTTGCCTCCTGGCCCGATTCGGTCTGCCGGGTGCTGGATGCCCCGGAACTGAAAGAACTTGCCCCTGCCCCGGACGGTTGGATCGCCGGACGGCTGCGCCGTCTGCCGCTCTGCAATGAGGACAACGAACCGCGGCGCATCCGGGATCTCTCTGCCGGCTATGCCGAGCAGGGCTTTGAACTCCGTGCGCTGGGTGCCCGGCTGCTGCTGGCCGATGGTGTTACCACAGTGGCTGAAGCAAGGGCTGCTGTGCTGGGCGGCCGCCAGACCGGCCTGCCGGTAATGGTCTGCGTGGAACTGGACGATGAGGGTGAAACACCGGAGGGGGTTCCCTTTGCCTCGATCCTGGCCTCGGTGCAGCATCTGGGGGCCTCTGCCGTGGGGTTCCGCTGCAGCGGGGACCGCATCGACACCCTGAGCATTCTGGGCCAGCATGCAGCCTTTGCACAGGTACCGCTGATGCCGGTGCTGCGCTCCCGGGGGCGCCAGCCGGAGGAGATCCAGGTGCATGCCATGCAGGCACTGCGGGCCGGCGGAGACCTGTTCCTGCTGGGCAATGCCATCGACGATGCCCAGCTGGCTGCCGCCGAACAGGCCCTGGCCGAGTTCCGCCCCACCGACCGGGTGATCGAGCGGGACGAGGAAACCCTGTTCATGGCCTGCGAAGCCGAGGTCTTTTACCTCCAACCAGATGACCTCTCCTTCTGCGAGCCCATCTCCTGCCAGTACGATATGGGCGCGGATATCCTGGAGGCTGAATCCCAGGGCTGCGATGTCCTCACCGTCTATGTGGACTCTCCCGAGGACGCCGAAAACTTTGCGGAAAATGCCCACATGATCCGCCTGCCGGTGTGCATCTGCTCCCATCACGAGGTGGCGCTGGAGATGGCCCTGATGGAGTACAACGGCCGGGCCTTTGTGGACCTTCAATCCGAGCTGTCTGATTCGGAACTGTATACCCTGGCAAAGGGATACGGGGCTGTTGTGGTTTAGCACTTTTCAGTGGCATCGCCTTCATGGCAATGCCACTTTTTTACTGTTCTGGAAGCTGGAAATCCCCCATTTCGCATGCTTTTGTAAGCATAGTAGAACATAACTTGAGTTTTCCTTGTATTTTTGGTATAATTATCTGTAACAATCCACACACTTGGATCTGTCTTTCTTTTTCTATCGGCACAAAGAAGGGATTGAACCATAGCATGAACAAATTGGAGACTCTTTTTGCAAGAAAACAAAGCGGCATCACCCCCGATGCCAACCACTACAAGCCGCCTGAGCCAAGCAGCACCGCCTTCACCATCGCCTTCCCCCCTAAATTCAATGCGGTTGCCGATCTTTACCGGCTTTCGTATGTCAAGGATAGCCAGTCGGCCATTCTGGTGTCCTGCACTTCACTCCGGCAGGAGGCCCTGGTTCATGATGCGGAAAAAATCAAGATAAAGCTCATCGATTTTGCAGCCGCCAGACTCAAGCAGCTGTATGCACTGCAGGAAGCAGGGTACCCGCCAAACCTTGATGAGGACATCTTTGTCTATATCACAGAGGACGAGATGCTCGGCTTCTTCCTGCTGGTGCCCTCCATCGGCAATGGACGGGTTCTGACCAGTTCCAAGATCATACAGCTCCTCATCGACCATGGGATCACCTACGGGCTGGACCTGGAGTTTATCCACTCTCTCGCAGACCGGGAAAACCGCTACTTCCACTTCTATCTGGCGGCCTGCGGGACCGAACCGGTCGATGGCACCGATGGATATATCGTGGAGCTGTACCAGCAGGAGATCTACTCCGCCATCGAAGATACCGAACTGCGCCATGTGGACTTTGCACGGCTGAATCTGAGTAAAAGAATTCAGAAAAACGGCGTGATCTGTGAAATTGTACCGCCTACAAGCGGGCACTCCGGCATCACTGTCACACGAAACTTGCTTCTTCCGCCGCCCCGGGATGGCCAGCCTGCCAAAATCCCCATGGGACGCAATACCTGCCTTTCGGAAAATGGGAGGTACCTCATTGCGCAGACAGCGGGGCGCGTGGATTTTGTTGGTGACAGTTTCCAGGTCAAGTCGGTTCTGGATGTCCATCCCGGATCGGACCCGGAAGAAGAGGATATCAAGTTCCTGGGTGATATTCACATTCATGGGGATATCGGCCCCGGTGTGTCCATCCGCGCCACCGGATCGATCCTGATCGATGGTGTGGTCCAGGACTGCACCATCGAAGCCGGCGAAAACATCATCGTCCAGGATGGCATCCAAGGGCTGGGCAACTCGGTTGTGCGCGCTCATAAAAGCGTCTATGCCGGCTATCTGGAACGCTGCACCATCTATGCCCGGGAGTCGGTACAGGCCAACTGCATCGTAGACTGCCGCGTCTATTCCAATGGCACTGTAACCGCCCGCACCGGGCCGGGAGCCATCGTCTCCGGCTCTATCCATTGTTCCGGCGGGGTATCGGCCCGGATCATCGGGTCCAAGGCAGCTGTTCACACCAAAATCACCATTGGCGGATCTCCTTATGATATGTCCGACCGCAAGGAGATCATCTCCGAACTGGAGGTTATCAACGAGAGCATCCAGCAGCTTTCCGAACAGCCGGAAACAGCGGAAACCAAGGCTGCACTCTCCAAGCTGCGCCTGAATCAGTATGTTGTCCAGATGAAGCTCAACAAGCTCCAGAAGGAGGCACAAGCCGACCAGTTCCCTTCCAACCTAAAGGATGCCCATCCACTGGTATGTGATCGGATTTATCCGGGAGGCTGCATTGTGATTGGTGACCGGTCGATCGAAATTGACAGAGAGAAAATAAATTGCACAATCAGCGTGAATGGCGATGGCAGCATCAGCCTTGCTGAGTCCAGATAGGGGGGATATTGTGGACTCATTTGCATACCAAGAAATACAGGAGGCGCTGAACCGGATCATCTTTCTTGTCACAGAAAAAATGACAGGGAATCGGATCCGCCACTTTCCACACTGTCCACCAGGCGATCTCTACTGTGTCAGCACAAAATTTGAAGGAAACTGCGATTTGAGCCTTGCCCTGTTTGCAAGTCACTGTTTCTTCAGGCGCCTGGCGCAAAGGATTTTTCAGGAACCCGACATTACCGAAGAGGATATGTCAGAAGCTGCCAAAGAGTACCTGAATGTGATCTGTGGACGGCTGATCGGTCAGGTATCTTCCCTGATCCACCGACCCGCCTGCTTCAGCACCCCCGTATTCCATGGGAGATGCAACATTCCCAGCAGCTGTACAGGATTCTGCAGCACCTCCCAGTACATTGACGAAAACAATGAGGGAATCACACTGATCCTGGCTCTATCGTCACCCAAAAGCGATAACCCCTCGGATTGCAAGTGTGCCCTAAAATAATCCAAAAAATAATCAAATTAAAGGAGCAGTATAACATGGATAAAACAATTATGGTTGTAGACGATTCCAAAATAGCACAGTTGCAGCTGCAGCGCATCCTATCGGATTCCCCGTATAAAGTTATTTCCTGCTGCCAGAACGGACAGGAAGCGGTGGACCAGTACCCGATCCTGAAGCCCGACCTGATTACCATGGATATTCTCATGCCGGAAATGGATGGCTTGGAAGCTGCCCGTAAAATCCTGACCGAAAACCCGGAGGCAAAAATCCTGATGATTTCCTCCCTGGCCTATGAGGAGACCATTCAGGAAGCTACTCTTCTGGGCGCAAAGGGCTTTATCTACAAACCGTTTGAAGCCGATGAGGTACTGAAAACTCTGGACTCTATCTTTGCTGAATAGATATGAGACGAAACACCCACCGCCGCCAGATCTGGCGGGCAGGTTTGCTGCTGATTCTCATCGCCGCTGCCGGTGTTTTTTCCGCGAACTGACTTCGGGATCGGTCGGAGCTTCAGAATGTCTACGACGGGAAGTCCCTGATCCTGGTTGACTGTTCGGACGACAGCATTTTCATCTCCAAACGGGAAACAGAATCCCGTGTGCCTGCCAGCTTAGCTAAGCTGTTCGTCATCGACTACGCCAATGAGATTGCTGATCTGAACGAGATTGTACATGCAAGCCCTCACGCCCTGTCCACGACCAAGCCCGGCTCTTCTACTGCCGGAATTACCGAGCAAGAATACTATCTGCACAATCTTTTTGCCGCCATACTGGTACCGTCAGGTAACAATGCCGCATATGTGGTAGCAGACTACTGCGGTGGGATTCTGGCACCCGATGCTTCCACTTCCGAGAAGCGAGTCACCGCCTTCATGCACGGACTACAGGAACATCTTACCGGCATCGTCTGTTCCGACACCGTCCTCTATGACCCAAGTGGATTCGATCTGGAGGCCCGCACCACTGTGCTGGACTTAAAAATCGTCGCTGACCGGCTTCTGGAAAAAGACTGGTTTCGGGATACGATTTGCCAAAGCAGATACACTGCCACCCTTCCAGATGGCAGCACCCAAACCTGGAAAAACACCAACACTTTCCTGGGCCCTGATTCGGAATACTATAATGAAAATGTGCTGGGAATCAAAACCGGGTCGCTATCGGACGATTACAATCTGATCGTTCTGTATCGCCAGCACGGAAAAGAATTTTTAATCTGCAGCCTTGACTCTTCCACCACCACCTCCCGCTATGAGGATGTATCAGTAATCCTTAAAACCATGGACGAATCCAACTACCTGTCCGGCTCCGGAAACGGGACCGCTGACAAATAGGCGCAAAAAACGAGCCTCCCCTTTCGGGAAGGCTCGTTTTTTGATTTATTGTTCGCTTGGGAGCTTGATGAGCTTCTGCAGGCGCTCTACTGTGGCCGACTTGGTATCCGGGTAAGTTCCGAACCGGAACTCGATCCCCAGTTTTTCATACTTGGGGCGGCACATAGTGTGGAAGGGCAGCAGCTCCACCCGTTCGATATTCTCGTAGGGTGCAATGAGCTCGTTCAGCCGGGCAATGTTCTCCTCGGTGTCGTTGAAGCCCTCCACGATGACCTGGCGGATCCAGGTGCGGATCTTCCGGCGGTGCAGCTCCTGCAGGAACTCCATCGTCCGGCGGAGGCTGCCGCCGATGTACTCCCGGTAGTCCTCCTCGGTGGTCATCTTGATGTCCAGCAGCACGGTATCTGTCTCGTCCAGCAGAGCCATCACCCGCTCGTCCAGCAGACATCCGCTGGTATCCAGGCAGGTGTTGATGCCATCGGCATGGCAGAGCCGGAACAGCTCGGTAACAAACTCCGGCTGCAGCAGGGCTTCTCCGCCGGAGACGGTTACGCCGCCCTGCTCGCCAAAGTAGGCCTTGTACCGACGGATCTTCCGGAACAGCTCTTCTGCCTCCATCTCGGTCCCGGCGTTGATGGTCCAGGAGTCGGGGTTATGGCAGTAGGCACACCGCAGCGGACAACCCTGCAGGAATACGACAAATCGGATCCCCGGTCCATCTACCGAGCCAAAGCTCTCCAGGGAGTGTACTCTTCCGGTCATAGGCGGTTTCGCTCCTTTGTGTTACATGCTGGTGTGGCAGGTTCTGGAGATTACATCCATCTGCTGCTCGCGGGTCAGGTCGATGAACTTTACAGCGTAACCCGATACACGGATGGTGAAGTTCTGGTACTCTTCCTTCTCCGGATGCTCCATTGCATCGATGAGCTTCTCACGGCCGAACACATTCACATTGAGGTGATGTGCGCCCTGATCGAAGTAGCCGTCCATCACGCGCACCAGATTGTCAGCCTGCTCCTGCTCGCTGTGGCCCAGAGCTTCGGGGTTGATGGTCTGGGTGTTGGAGATGCCGTCCAGTGCCCACTCATAAGGCAGCTTGGCAACCGAGTTGAGAGAAGCCAGCAGGCCGTTCTGCTCTGCGCCGTAAGCCGGGTTTGCACCAGGAGCCAGGGGCTCGCCAGCCTTACGGCCGTCGGGCATGGAACCGGTTGCCTTACCATATACCACATTGGAAGTGATGGTCAGGATCGAGGTGGTGGGCTCGGAATCGCGGTAGGTGTGGTGCTTCTTGATCTTGGCCAGGAAGGTGCCCAGCAGCCATACAGCGATATCGTCAGCACGGTCATCGTCGTTGCCGTAACGGGGGAAGTCGCCCTCGGTGATGTAGTCTACCACGATGCCGGTCTCGTCACGGACGGTCTTAACCTTGGCATACTTGATAGCGGACAGCGAATCCACTACATGGGAGAAGCCGGCGATACCGGTGGCAAAGGTACGGCGCACATGGGTATCCAGCAGGGCCATCTCAGCAGCCTCGTAGTAGTACTTGTCGTGCATGTACTGGATCACATTCAGGGTGTTGACATACAGCCCAGCCAGCCAGTCCATCATCTGATCGTACTTGTGCATTACCTCATCGTAGTCCAGGTACTCGCTGGTGATGGGGCGCAGCTCGGGGCCGACCTGCTCGCGGCTCTTGACATCCACGCCGCCGTTGATGGCGTAGAGCAGGCACTTGGCCAGGTTGGCACGGGCACCGAAGAACTGCATTTCCTTACCGGTCTGTGTTGCGGATACGCAGCAGCAGATGGAGTAGTCATCGCCCCATACCGGCTTCATTACATCGTCATTCTCGTACTGTACCGAGCTGGTACGGATGGAGATCTTGGCGGCATACTCCTTGAAGGTTGCCGGCAGAGCGGACGAGTACAGCACGGTGAGGTTGGGCTCCGGGGAGGGACCCATGTTCTCCAGGGTGTGCAGGAAACGGAAGTCGTTCTTGGTTACCATCGAGCGGCCGTCGCTGCCCATACCTGCTACTTCCAGGGTAGCCCATACCGGGTCACCGGAGAAGAGCTGGTTGTAGGAGGGAATACGGGCAAACTTGACCATACGGAACTTCATAACCAGATGGTCGATCAGCTCCTGAGCCTCTTCCTCGGTGAGGATACCGGCCTTCAGGTCACGCTCGATGTAGATGTCCAGGAAGGTGGAGATGCGGCCGACGCTCATCGCAGCACCATTCTGGGTCTTGATGGCAGCCAGGTAGCCGAAGTAGAGCCACTGTACAGCTTCCTTGGCATTCTGGGCGGGCTTGGAAATATCGTAGCCATAAGCAGCAGCCATCTTCTTCATCTGGGCCAGGGCACGATACTGCTCGCTGATCTCCTCACGCAGACGGATGACATCATCAGTCATGGTGTTGTCGCCGCAGTTGTCGAAGTCGTGCTTCTTCTGCTCCATCAGGAAGTCGATACCGTACAGGGCTACACGGCGGTAGTCGCCGACGATACGGCCGCGGCCGTAGGTATCCGGCAGGCCGGTGATGATCTTATTGTGACGGG
>CAKWRB010000019.1 GCA_934845495.1 uncultured bacterium | reverse complement strand
CCAGAAAATTTCCCACCTGCTCCACGGTCAATTCAGAGAGTGGGATCTCCCCCAGGCCAGGGAGGATATGGTTCTTAAAGATGTAACCGTGGGCCGCGTAGGTAGTCGGCCTGCTCTGGTTCTTGTCATAGACCTCCTGCCAGCGGAGGATATACTCTCTCAGTGTCATAGTCCCACCTTCCTGCACTGGCGCTGCAAATCCCGGGACGCAACCCACGACAGTCTCGCCTGTTTCAGAATCCGCTTGTGCAGGTAGTAGAACTCATGGAGCTGATACGGCGCCCGGGTCTTGGGATTGAGAAACACATAACACCCTGTTTCCGGAATCTGTTCCAGAAGATGCTCCGCTTTGTTGCCCAGGGTCAGCAGACGCTGTCCCTTGAGGATATACCGGTACCGGATATAAAAATCGGCCCACGACAAGGTGAGAAGTTCACATTGCCGCAGACCGCTGGTCAGTCCTGTGTAGATGAGAGGGAGTGTGCCAAATTGTTCCGCAGCGTTCAGATACCGCTGGAGCTGTCCAAGGCGCAGGGAAACAGTTTTATGTGCTTCTGCCGGCGGTTCAGGGCAGATTTGTACCGGATTGCAGGGAATGAGCTGGTCACGGGCCGCCTCGCCCATACACCGCCGCAGAAGCAGATGGACACACCAGACACTTCTGGCGCTGAGTCCCCGGCTTTGCAGGCTATCATAAAAGCTGGTCACGGTGTCCTGGGTCAGCTCTGTCAGCGGGATATTCCCGATTCCAGGAGAGATATGACGGTCTATCAGATTGCGGTATCCGCCCACTGTTCTGGCGCTCCATCTGCTCTGATTCTCACAAAACCACCGGTCACACCACTGACCCACAGTGAAATTATTTTGACTGTCCATGGGTTCTACCTCCTTTTTGTAAACGCAACAATACCACAGAAAGAGAGAAATAGCTACTGTTTTCTGAATATATTTTTCCATATTCCAATTCGGAGCTTCTGCCTGCAGTCCGGGCAGAGAAAACCCGTCCGGACTGCTATGTATCAGCCCGGATTCGCTGCTGCTTTTCCGGGCTGTGAGCAGTTGTCTGAAACGGCGGCTGGCTGTACCGCTCCATGGGAATTTCACCCCTCTGAGGTTCTCTCCGAGCTGCCCCCATTGCTTGAGTCTGTGGCTGGGCAGAAGTATCATTGTCCCCAGATGGAATCTTCGCAAAACGGTCTGCCGCAGACCGCTTTCCGGACCGATGGAATCGCTCAAGCCTGTTTGCTTTTACCGCAGGCTGCCTTCGCGCATCGTCCGCTGTCGCTTGCCCCCAGGCCGGGAGCCCCATCCAGGAATGTATTTCAGCAACTGGTAATTCTGTTTTCAAGGTTCTGGTGTGCTCTCAGAAAGATCCCTGAGACCGGACACAATAAATATCAGGGATAAGCCGCCACGGCGGCCTGCCAGCTTAGCAGATCCATAATGCTCCTTTCCCGGGCAAGCAGGAAAGGGACTCTCATCGCCGTGTGGGGAAATTACCGCAGCAAAAAAGCGCCGCGGAAATCAGACGCCAGAAATTCTTTCCGGCGTCCAACCTCACACGGCGCTTGGTAGTATACAGCCACTTGGACTGTCTCCGCTTGCTCGATTTGAGTGGATCGCTATTTAATTTTATGCTCCTTATTTTTCAGAAACCCAAAAGAACAAATGTTCTTCTGATTTTTATTGTATCAGGAAGAAGAGGGGATTTCAATAGTCTTTTCAGAAAAACTCATCATCTGTTTTTGTAAAATATGATAAATTTTTAGGCGGGCAAACGACCGGACCGGAGGAGTCCCTATTCTTTGTTTATGCGGCGCAGGTTCTGGAGGTCTTATCCTCTGAAACTGATTCGCTGTCCCCAACTGAACAAAGCGGAGTATCTTTTGAAAAGCGTGAGTCAGACAGTTTAATCATTTCACTTCGGCTAAATTCCCGGGAAAAACCGTCCGTTTAGGCAGTTTTCATGCTATGCATGACTTTTCAGCCAGCGAGCGACTGCGCGCTGAACAGCTTGCTGCAGGTATGTCTGCCCCGAAGGCGACTATTTTCCTCCGCACCTGCTTTTGGTCAATCCTGAATCCCCCACACTTTTTTCAAGCGCTCAACGGTATACTCCCACTTCGGGTCTCTGGGACGACAGACCGAATTCTGATTCCCAAAGAATCCAATTTCCTTCACAGCCCGGGACTCCGGAACAGTTTTGATCCAGTCCACCAGCACAACATACTCAGCCTTCTGCGGATTATCACTTTCCTTCAGATATTCTCCCTGTGTCTCCAGCGAAGAGAAATCCCACTCCCGACCTTCCAACAGAAACCGTACATCTTTGGCCTGCTGTACTTCCTGGCGGACAATCCCCACTCCCACATAGCCGGTATGGGGAATATTGACCCAAATGCGATCGCCGGGACGAAGCCGCTTCAGCGTCTTGGAATACCAGATCCCACCTCCTGCAGAGATAAACCCATACTTCTGTGCATCCCCCCAGCACCGCTTGCTGTCCCCGCTCCCGAACGAGACATAATACTCCCGATTCCACTGTGGAATGGCTCTGGCATCCGGGAGCTGTTCCTCCACATCCTCCTCAAACCAGGCCCGGCTGATCAGACGCTTTGCCCCACAGCGCACCACACGGAAAAACAGAATATTGATATCCACTTCATATTTTTCCCGCAGATACCGAATAATTCGCTCAGTGCTATCATCCATCTTTGCAGCCACAATCACCATTTTTACATTTTTATTGACGCTGTCCTCATCCAGCGCAGCGCCATACTTTTCTTCATAGGCTTCATTCAAAGTGACCTGCCCGCCGGAGAATTGCAGATACTGTTCGCCCAGTTCTTCCAGTGTCAGCTCTGCCATGCAGGAGGCATAATCAATCGCCTGGGCGGTGACTTCCCGCGGAGTCAAATCTTTTTTAAGCTCCACAACAATGAGATCACCATCGTGATCCATGCAGAGCAAATCAATATACTTTCCAGCGGATGTGCGCACCTGGCGCCCGATCAGGAGCCAGTCTTCATTGAGAATTTCGATATGCTCCGCCAGCAGATCTTCCAGTTCACTTTCGCTAATCAGTTCTGCGGGTTGAAGCTCCTCTTTGTCATCCAGAGACCAGATTATTTGAGAGATTGCCATATCATCACTTCCTGTTAGTTTTTATTCATTTTCAATTGGCAGCGCGGATCCTCTTATATGCTGTTTCCTGTCATCCCACCGGGAACTCAGTGGTCTTCCAGAGACTGCTTCACCCGGAAGGTGAGCATCTGATCCAGACCGCAGGTAGTTAGATCACAGTCTCCCCCGCCCCGAAGTGTCGCCTTTAGATGATAAAAATCCATACACCGCAGTATATGGAAGACCAGCAGACGGGAGCGCCGGCGGTATCCATACACAGCCAGAAGGGGCCGCAGCTTGATGCGCACATACTCCTTTCCCATCCCATACAGGCACCGGAGCCGGACACTTTTGAAGAAAAGATTGAGGTCAGAGTAATCGCTGCGGTACTCCTCCAGATCCACCGTATGGCCCCCGGATTCCAGATCTTTTTGGACGACCGGAAGCTCCCGGTCCAGAGTGGCTTTCTCGGAAAAATAGTGCCGCCAGTAGAGAACTTCCAGTGTAAACCTCCGCCGGTCCCGGCGGTAGGGTTCGGCCAGGAATTCCGTTTCTCGGTTCCAGATCCGGTCCATCACAACGCTTTCAATCCGGCAGTCCAGGTTCATTCCGATGAGAATGACCGCCAGATCCTGCGCGGTATACAAAAGTTCCTTCATACCCGGTCACTTTTCTCTCCGTTGCACTGCCGGCACAGAATCTGCAGATTCTCCGGGACAGTCTTGCCTCCATCATTCATCGGGACAATATGGTCCGCCTGGAAGGCAACCCGGCTGGTGCCTGTCCTGCCGCAACAGGCGCACTGGTACTCACCCTTTTCATTTTTTGATTTCTCAAAGGCCTCGTCCCGCAGTTTCTTTTCCAGCTCCGGATTGATCTTTCCAATCTCATAGAGCGGCAGATCCTCCAGCTTCCGTCTGCCGAACTCCACATTGCTCCCCTGTTCCTCATAGATATCCGGATACATGAGCTTCATGCGCTCAATCTGAAGCTGCTTGAGAAAGTACAGCTTCCGCCCGAAGAACAACTTGAGCATATTGTCATCTCCCGAGTCCCACAGCGCATTGAGATAGGCTGTCTCCTCCTGGGCCGTCATCCGCTCGTCCCAGATCTTCCGGGCAATGGCAGCCACGTCCAGCCTGCTCCGGTCAATCTCCTCAAAGGTATAGAAAGCCGGAGCCGCCTCGTACTGCGCATAGTATTTCAGAATGTTCCGCACATCCTGCGGCTCATAGGGCGGAATCATCTCCCCACAGAAGAAAGTATCCCGGCACTGACGCTCCATCTCCCGGAGCTGTTCCTCGCTCAGATACTCCTCTTCCGCTCCAAAGCTCTCAAACAGAGCCGGAAGAGACTCCATCAGCTGTCGGTAGGCCTCCTGGGTGCTGTTGTAGACCATCACCTGATCGGTGTGATCCATGCCGTTCTCCTCCAGATAGGAGAAGGCGTACATGCCCACCGGAATCCTCTCCTCAAACGGAACCCGTTCCAGCAGAGTGGTGTCCACCGAATCGTCCAGAATGGATGCGAACTCCTCAATCTTGGAAATGGAGACCATACGCAGAATATGCTGTACACGCTCCATCCGGCTGTCCTCAAAGTCGTTGTCTCCCACAAAGAGGCTCTCGGGATTGACCCAGGCGATATGTTCGTTCCACTCATCAATAAAGGACACAATATAGGCGCTGGCATCGCCGCCGGCTGCCGGGCCGCGCAATGCCCGTCCCACCATCTGGGTCATCAGGATGGTGGACACAGTGGGCCGGGCCAGAAAGACTGTCCTGGTTCTGGGCAGGTCAACACCTTCGGTGAGAATGTTCACATTGACCAGAACCTGCAGATTTCCCTTCCGGTACTCCTCCAGCTTGCGCTCATTGTCCTCCCGGCTGACTGTCACACCGGTGACCGGGTCCCGGAGCTCGGATACGACATAGTCCGCCGCAATCCCTGCCTTCCGGAACAGACTGGCTAACTGAACTGCATGGGGAACACTGACCGCAAACACAAGGGTCTGACCGTACTTTTCCGGATTTGCCTTATAGGTCTCGACGATCAGTTTGTTTCGGGGAGCACTCTGTACCATCTGCTCCACAATATTCTCGGGCAGAACGTCCAGGCGCTGAATGCTCTCCAACGCATCGGCTCCCAGACTGCCGCCGTACTGTTCATCGGTATAGTAGCTTTCAAAAATCGGTTTGGCCAGAATCCGCCGGCTGATCAGCTCTTTCAGGCTGATCTGATAGGTGATGCCCACATCGCCATGAACCACTCGGCCATCCCGGATTCCGTCCTGGTAGATCCGTGCCAGAAGCCCCTGCTCGCTTTCAGCGGTGCGGAAAGGCGTGGCTGTCAGGCCGATCAGCTTCACATGGGGAACCTTCGCCTTTACATAGTCGATGATTCGCCGGTAGGTCTTGGCAGTGGAATGATGGGCCTCATCCATGATGAGATAGAGTTCCTGCTCCCCCTGAAGCCAGGCATCCAGGCGTTCCAGGTGGCGTCCAATGCTGTCCTTGCTGGCAATCAGAAGACTATCCTGGGGCCGAATGTCACTGGTTCGGTCGTGGCTGGACGAACCGGACACGATTCGGAAGCAGAAGGAAGAAATATGCGGAATCACTTCCGCATAGGCATAGGTCTGGAACGACTCCGCCGCCTGATCCAACAACATCTGACGATGGGCAATCCAGAGAATCTTATTTTTCCGGTCAATAGCGTTTTTCAGCAGCCACAGGGCAGCGGTATAGGTTTTTCCGCCGCCGGTGGGCAGCACGATCAGCGTGCTGTACGAGGGCTCCTGATTGATTCGGTCCATACACCGCATGGCCTCGGTCTGGTGCGCATACAGCGTCCGGGGATTGGTTCCCCGCTTGGGAAACACACTGCCATTGGACCGGACTTCTACAAAATCTCTGCCATTGTTCATGCCTATCACCTCTGAGTTCCATTATACTGTCGGAAAATGGCAAAGTCAATGCGGCAGAACCCTCGCCCTATTCTTTGTTTATGCGGCACAGATTCTGAAAGTCCTGCTCTGTGAACCCGGCCCGCTGTCTTCCCTCAAACCGGGAGGAACATCTTTTAATATACAGAATCCAATCCCATATAAATCCCAAAAGACGGGATTTTTCCTTGAAACAACCAGGGCAAAAGAGTGTCAAAGAGGAACTGCCGGAGCAGCGGAAAGGGCCAAAGAGGGCTGTGAATGGCTCCCTGAAGGTTCAGACACACGTTTGGGAGCATGATGTCGGGTGTTCGAGTCACCTCACTCCGACCAAAAATAGAATGGGAGCAATTCCATTCAAAACAGCCTGGCCTTTCTATAAAGGCTTGTAAGACAGTAATTCTCAAAGTTACTATTTTACAGCATCTATCTGACAAGGTTGGGAAACAACTACGAAAAAGAACGATGTCTAGTCGCAAGACTCAACATCGTTCTTTTTTATTTCGAAGTTTTTGAAATTACAGAGATTTTGGGGATTTTACTATAAAATCCCCATTGCCTTGCGAGTTTAACCTTGTTGCAGTCTGCGCAGAACTGGCGCTCTCCGTTGGCACTATGATGGTCATTAAAACTATCGTTGCTGAAAATGAACGACTACTTTTTATCATACATGCAGGATATTCCATTCAGAGGAGATGAATAAACAACAAAAACAATCGATTCCAGGCAAAAAATAGATTATCTTTTTTATAGGAAGATTTTATAATTGTAACAAACGGGTGCGGTCGATTCACTAATACTATGAAAGGAGGAGCGGAATGAAGAAATTATTAAAAGAATTATTCGAACAGTATTATAAAGATATTTATATTTATCTGTATCGTTTGTCTCATGATGCTTCTCTGGCAGATGATCTGACTTCAGAAGTGTTTTTGGAAGTCGTGAAATCAATTACAACTTTCCGAGGCGAGTCAGATATTAAAACCTGGCTGTTTTCCATCGCACGGCATCGTTGGTGTGCGTATTTGAAGCGCAAACGGAATCGAATTGCAACCGAAAGCATTCATGAATTATATGATTCAAATTTTGTTGGATTGCAGGAAGAGAGCTTCAATGAAGCTGAGCAATTGATGCAACATTTTCTGGCAAATGAGCCGCAGATAAATCAGGCGGTTTTTCGCAGGAGGCTGGAAGGTTACTCCTATTATGAAATTGCGGCAGAATTGCAGATTTCGGAAAGTTCGGCGCGTGTGCTGTTTTTCCGTATGAAAACAAAATTAAAACAAATATTTGAAAAGGAGGGAGTATTGCCATGACAAAAATTACATGTGAAATATGCATGGATCTAATGCCACTTGTACAGGATCGTTTGGCAAGCCCGGATAGTGTAGATGCAGTACAGCATCATTTGGAACAATGCCCGGCCTGCAGAGCCATATTTGAAGATCAGGCACCGGCGCCTCTGAATGGAGAAAAGATCGTTAAAAAATTGCAGCGGAAAATACAGCTGTTTATGGGGATGCTTTTGATGTTTGGGTTATTTTTGGGAGTAAGCCTAACGGCTGGTGACCAGCTGTTTTTGAATAGTTTGCTCATGCCGGCCATGGGTGGCATCGGATATGTGTTGTTCCGATGGAAATCATACTATCTTGTGCCGGGCTTACTGTTTGTGATGCATGTTCTTATGAACCTGATTTCCTGGGGTCTTGGAAACGAGTATTTGCCTTTTGTGGATATATTGATGTGGATATTGATATATGCAGTATTTGCAATGATAGGGACAACCATTGTCGGTTTGCTTTATTTTGTATTTCGAAAGGAGAAAACGGTATGAAGAAAAAGTATTTGAAAATTGCAGCGCTGGCCATTGCACTGGGACTAATAGGATTTATAGGATATTTTGCCAATGGACTTCTGGGAAATCCGGCTTCAAAAATGATGGCCAAGCGAACTGCAGATCTGTATTTGGAAAAACAATATCCAGACACCGATTATTATATTGAGGGACTGAATTATAATTTCAAAGATGGATGTTACAATGTGAGGATTTGTTCTAAGTCAAGTGAGGATGCTGCATTTACATGTTATATCGATATGCTTGGAACACTGAAATACGATTCTTATGAATCAGATGTAAAAAACAGATTTAATACTGCAAGAAGAATTGAGTTAGAATACCGCAACCTGACAGACCGTGTGTTTGAGTCGCCGTCTTTTCCCTACGAGAGCCATATTGCGTTTGGCACATTGGAATTTGCAATGGGAGAGAGCATCGATGAAAATCATCCATATGAGATTGCGCCCTACTCGTTGAAGCAGGAAGAATTGGAATTAGATAAAATCTATGATGTGCGGGAGCTGGGCAAAGAATCCGGGCATTTGATTCTTTATCTGGAAGATCCTCAGGTAACAATCGAGCGTGCGGCGGAACAGATGATTGAAATCAAAGCACTGTTTGATGCGGCGAAGATCCCATTTCGTGCAATGGACTTCTCTCTTTCGACTCCAAGAGATGCGGAAGGAGTGGAGGAAAAAAATATCAGTGTATCACAATTCCCATATGAAGAAATATATGAAGAGGGAATGGCAGAACGAGTGAAGAAAGCAGCACAGGAGCTGAATGCTTACTACGAAGAGAACGAGAGGGCCAAACTGTAAGCGGCCCAGGGCTTTTCATTTCTTGAATTGTAAAAAACTAAATAAAAAGCCCCCGGAGAGCGCTGTGTGCTTCTCCGGGGGCTTTTTCGGCCACTTGGCGGACGGATTTATTTTTCAAACGAAAGGGTCAGCTTGGGCTGACCAACCGAGGTATACCCCTCCTTGATCTCCAGGCTGACTTCTACCTCCTGGATCTCCTCTGCCGAAGTAATCTGATTCTTTTCCAGTGAGGATTTCCACAGGTCAATGGGGAAGATGGCGGTTTCTCCGTCCTTCAGCTCCTGGGTATAGCAGATATAGTCGGTCATGTACCCATTCACCGAAAGGGAATTGTACTTATCTCCCACCGAAAGGGTCCTGCCGCTGTTGTTTTCCACCAGCAAGAGAACATGCATCATACTGCTGTACTCCAGGCCGTCCTCCACAACGCCCTTGGAGACGATGCGCAGACCGTCGTTGTTGTAGACCTCGGCACCGTCAGCATTGAACTGTGCCTTACCACCCGGCACGGTGATTTCGATGGGGGTCCCAGCAAAGAGCTCACGCCCCTTTTCGTCCTTCTGGCCCAGGGAGATCGATACCGAACCCACCTCGGAAATCCCGTATGCTTTCTGGTACTCCTGACTCATCACCGACGAAAGCTGCACATCGACAATGCGGTTTTTGCCGGGATTGATTGCGTCACTGGACCAGGTGGAGTCCTCCACCAACAGACCATTGATCACAATGTGGGAGGTGGTGAGGTAGATGGGCTTATCGGCTGTATTCTGCACTTCCAGCAAAATCACTGTGGTTCCGTCCCGTTTGGTCATCACCCCACTGGAGAGCAGTTTCACTCCATTCTTGTCATACTGCGCCTCCTTGCTGAACTGATCCATCTGATAACCATAGGTGTGCTTTGCAGCACCGCTGGTAATGGTGTTCTGGTAATGATCGGTGCTGTAATCATGGGTTTCATAGGCAGAGGTTTTCAGCTGAAAGGGCTTATAATAGGTGCTGTGATAGGAGGGATCGGTGGTGTAGATCCCAAGTTCCAGGTCGGCAATCTCATCGATGCCATAGAACATCAGGTCATCATAGCTGAAGCTGATGGTGTCGCTGGCTTTTTTACCTGCAGCCACATCGCAGTTCAGATAGCCATCGTCGATCATATAGCCATTGACCGAATTGCAGCTGTATCCCATCGACCCAGCGACAAAGCTCAGATCTTTTCCGCTGTTATTTTCCAGGGTGAGGTCCACCCGCACCTCATAATCGGTATAGGTAAGCCCAGTGGCCGTGATCTTTACCCCATCTTCGTCCAGCAGAACTGTCTCTTCCAGTACGGCATCGGTCCGGAACTCTCCCAGCGAACCGGCAACCTCCGATGCCTGTTCCGTCACACTGCTCCCGGAAGCCTGGGAAAAATCGTCACCTGTGGTACCACTGCAGGCGGTCATCAGCGAAACCATGGCTGCTGTCAGCAGCATAGGCAAAAGTTTGAGTATCATTGTATGTTCCTCCTCTTGATTTGAATCTCTTGGAATGCGGATTCTTCTGCCGTGCCTGTTACAGCACGGCAATATACTCCTTCACCTGCCGGATCAATTCCTGCAGACGAAGGCATTCGGATTCCAGCTCTCCCTCCTTTCGCTCGAGCGCTGCTTTCCGGATCGGCACCGGAGCTTCCATAAGGGCTTTGATCTCCTTCAGGGGAAACCCCACCTGCTGATAAAACCGTACCAGCCGGATCCGTTCCCGTTCCGCCTCACCATAAAGCAGATGCCCGTATTTGTTTTTCCCGGATGGGGATACCAGTCCTTCCTTTTCGTATCCCTGGATGGTCCGTCGGGAAATGTTCAGTTCCGCACACACCTGACGCAGCTTCTGTTTCATCTTCATGTCCTCCTCACCGTAAAACTGCACGCTGCGTGCAGTCAAGGGCTTTGTGTGAAAATCGCATTCCGAAATAGAAGCTGCAAATTTCGCGCAGGGAAACCAACCGAGGAGCGACAGGTATTTTATGAAAAAAACGATCTGCTGCCGGATCAGAGCATAAAAAAACTCCCTGGAGCTGATTGCTCCGAGGAGTTTTTCCATCTTCTGGGTCCTGTATTGCGAGAGTTCCGCCCGAATCGGACGAGTTTTCAAAAAGTTCTTGATTTGTTGATCGGAACTGCTCTGTTTTTTCAAATCTGGCCGGTAAAATGAATCCCATTACACGAAGGAGGCGGAAGTTCCCTATGATCCACTATCGAGAGGCAACCCAAAAGGATTTTAACCGGATTGCACAGCTGTCTGCACAGTCTTTTCGCAACTATCCCTATTTTGACTGTGTGTTCCGCAATGCATTCCGGACTGAATCCTCATACAGCAGCTATATGGAAAAACTGCACCGCATCAACATCAAGGCCAATGTTCAGCAGAACAAGTGCTTTGTTGGTGTCAAGGACGGGGAGATCGTCTCGGCTGCACTGGTCGAAGACCCGGCAAACAAAAAGGCTGATGTGCAGGATTATGTCAAAGCCGGCGGACTGAGCCTGGTCTTTCCGGTGGGGCTTTCCAAGATTCTCAACTTCTTCCACTTTTCGGAAGATGCCCGGGCAGACTGTGATAAAAAGTATCCCTCTGCCTGGTATCTGGAGGTGCTGGCAGTGGACGATTTGATGAAGGGCTGCGGTCTGGGCAGCGGTATGCTGCAGGACTGCCTGATCCCCTATGTACAGCATCAAGGCGGGCAGGAGCTTACCCTCATCACCAATACCGAGGAAAACTGTAAATTCTATCAGAAGAACGGATTCCGGAATTTTGCGGAGCGGATGCTGGAACAGAATGGCCAGCAGATCGGCAACTGGAGCTTCTGCATGGATCTTTCCTGACAAAACCTGTATCGAAACATAAAAAAGCCGAAGGCAACAGCCTTCGGCTTTTTTCCATCAGGGATGGGAAATGACTACTTCATCTATGATCCCCTTACGATTCTCCATATCATTATAGCAGTGCCGGGAACTCCCGTAAATCCTGCCCTGAATTTCTTTCTCCAAGCAGTCCCAATGGACTGCTTTTCTTTTTTTTGAGAAAAAAATTTCAAAATAGGGTACGAATCCCCTCTGTTTTTCGGATAGAAGGTGAGGAGGACAAAACAGCCTCCCACAAAAGCAGAAAGCCCCTGGCTCTCCAGGCCCGCCGCGGAGTGCCTGGGATCCAAGCGGCTTTCCAAATCCAAAAAACAATTGAGGTCGGCGGCGGTACGGATCCGGAGCCGGAGCCGGGATCCGATCCTATTAACCCACCTTCCAATATTGAATCGGTAAATATTATGCAGCGATATAAGAAACCTCTGTCGTTTACCGGATCTACAATTACCATTAAGAATGTTCAGAAGGATGGCACTATAGAATCATATCATCGTGGTAGTGGATTCCGTCCCAGTGAAAATAATATGAATTTCCTGGATACAGAAAAGGGCCAGACAGTTTTGACCACGATTCAGAATTTTGCAAAGGAAGTATTTGCTATTGATTATCTTCCTGCCCGAAGTTCCGTAGCATACTATCTGTTTGGCGAATATGACAGTGATGCAAAGTTCCATCATGGAGTGGATATGGATATTGGCGAGGGTGCGAAAATTC
The DNA here is from genome assembly GCA_934845495.1 of uncultured bacterium. Classification (GTDB taxonomy): domain Bacteria; phylum Bacillota; class Clostridia; order Oscillospirales; family Ruminococcaceae; genus Avimicrobium. Next base: position 1,475 of record CAKWRB010000019.1, on the reverse strand, counting down.
ATGCTTTTGGGGGAGGTAAAATACTTGCAAAGGGAGGAGATTACGGTTGTGTGATGATTTATGTACCGGAACTGGAAGTTACCACAATTTATCTTCATATGAAAAACATTCCTGATTCCCTTACTGTAAACCAAACAATCCCTGCTGGAACAATTATTGGGGAGCAGTCCAATGTAAGCCGATATAATATCGCTTCCCACCTTCACTTTGAAGTATGCCCAAAGGAAGTGTATTCTGCTGGAAACAACTTTGTTTCTTCTGCTTCCACCGCTCTTACATCCTTGATCCCTTATGGCTATATGAGAAAGTAACGGCTAAAAAGCAGAGATCTTCATGATCTCTGCTTTTCGTGACGCTTATTCCTCATGTTTCTGTACAATGATGGAGGCCATGGTCTGCTCTACCTCCTCCAACGGAATGCCAGAGTCCGGATAATAATTGAAATCTACCACCTGGACACCGTCGAACACACTGCAGTAAACAACCTCCCGGCTTTCCCGTCTTAACAGATAACGGTAATATCTCCCGGACATTCCAGAAATCTCCAGATTACCCGCTTCGATCAGATCCTGACTTTCCATATATTCTGAATCCATGAGAGACCAGTCGTAGTCGTTTATATCCATTGGTGTGCTGGTATAGGAGTGAAGTTTAAATTCCACTACCGTTTTTCCATCTGCTTCCAGGTTCCACTTTTTCTCCGGATTCACTTCCCAGTTCTGTGGAACAGATATCTGTACATCCATCAGGTGGCCATTGTTCGTAATCCAGCAGACTACTGTGTGCATTGCCCCCGATGAGGACGAGCTTCCCCGATCTGCGCTGCACCCGCCCAGCAGCAGGCACAGGGCCAAAACTCCTGCCAGCAATCGCTTTCCCATACCGTTCCCTCCTGTTCTGCATTTACAAAATCTTTTCTGAAATGAGGTGATACTCTATGCCGGAAAAACAAGCAGTCTTTTTTCCTACTTTTATTATAGCAGTGCCGGGAACTCCCGTAAATCCTGCCCTGAATTTCTTTCTCCAAGCAGTCCCAATGGACTGCTTTTCTTTTTTTTGAGAAAAAATTTTCAAACGTAAGGTGTTTGGCTATAACCCCCCTGATGATCAGCATTTCCTGTATAACCTTTATGGTGCAAAGTACAGCGTAAACGGTTATTACGGAAAGTACCATACGGGAATTGATATGTACGGCGTTCCTGGAAGGGCAGAAAATGGAGAGGATAAGCTGACCATCCATTCTGCACATGCAGGTACCGTAGTTTTCATCGGAATCAACTATGGTACTGTTGCTATCTATGATGGACAGAGGACCTATCTGTATCTGCATATGAAGAATATCTGTGTTTCTGCGGGTGATTCGATCAAGGTAGGTGATAAGCTGGGCATTCAGTCTAATACAGGACTGGCAAAAGGACTTGGCGCTCATCTGCATATTGAAGTTCAGAACGGGAAAGCAAAGGCTGAGGCTGCAC
>CAKWRB010000018.1 GCA_934845495.1 uncultured bacterium | reverse complement strand
TATGCACTACAACCTGCTGGAATCGGTGCTGAAAACCCGGCGCTTCTGGCTGGAGGAGGAAGATGCTGACAGCCGCGCCATGGAGCTGCTTGCAGTCTTTGACCTGGACAAGAAGGCCGATCTGCGGGCAGGCAATCTGCCCTACGGCCAGCAGCGCAAGCTGGAGATCGCCCGGGCGCTGGCCACCAACCCCAAGCTCCTCTGCCTGGACGAGCCGGCAGCCGGTATGAACAACACCGAGACCCGGGAGCTGATGGAGACCATTGCCTTTATCCGGCAGAAGTTTGGCATCTCCATCCTGCTCATCGAGCACGATATGCCGCTGGTCATGGGGATCTGTGAGCGGATCGTGGTACTGGATTACGGCAAGGTGATCGCCGACGGCACCCCGGACGAGGTGCGGGCCGATCCCCGCGTGATCGAAGCCTATCTGGGAGGTTAAACGCACTATGCTCAAAGTGGAAGAACTGAATGTATATTATGATAAGATCCATGCGGTCAAGGGCGTGAGCTTTGAGGTGCGGGACGGCGAGATCTGCACCCTGATCGGGGCCAACGGCGCCGGCAAGACCACCATTCTCCAGACCATCTCGGGTCTGCTGCGCCCCAAGAGCGGACGGATCACCCTGGACGGGGTGGACATCACCGGCCATTCCCCCAACAAGATCCTGGTGCGCGGCCTGGCACAGGTGCCGGAGGGCCGCCGGGTGTTCGGACAGATGTCGGTGCTGGAAAACCTGGAGATGGGCGCCTACACCCGCCGGGATGCCGCTGGCATCCGGGAGGATCTGGACATGGTGTTCCAGAGCTTTCCCCGGCTGAAGGAGCGGCTGCACCAGGCAGCCGGCACCCTGTCCGGTGGTGAACAGCAGATGCTGGCCATGGGCCGGGCGCTGATGTCCCGCCCCAAGATGCTGCTGCTGGACGAGCCCTCCATGGGTCTGGCCCCCATTCTGGTGGACGAGATCTTCTCGATCATCCGCCAGGTGAACAAGACCGGTGTCACCGTGCTGCTGGTGGAGCAGAATGCCGCCAAGGCGCTGGAAATTGCCGATTACAGCTATGTGCTGTCCACCGGTAAGATCGTCAGCTCGGGCGAGGGAAGCAGCCTGCTCACCGATGCCAGCGTCCGCTCGGCCTATCTGGGATAGATCCCTGGTTCCTCTGCGTCAGACCGGTTTCCCACCGGTTTGCGATAAAGTCCTGAATTTCCAAATCAACAGCCGCCGGTCGTGTTCCCCTCGACCGGCGGCTGCTGACCGTTCCGGGAACAAAAAGTCCCCCTGCCCTTTAAAGCTAAGAGCAGGGGGATTTTGGCATTTTGTCAGTGGGTGCGGTAGTTTTCCAGCGGCTTGCCGTTCATCTTGCGCTGGATAAATTCGGTGAGGGCCTGCATACCGCAGTCGGCTGCATCGCCCAGGATCAGGTAGGCGTTGACCTCGGTGATGAACAGGGCCAGGTAGTCGTCGGTGCGGGCCAGCGAAACAATGCGGTCGTAGCTGACAAAGCTGCTGGTGTTGTGGCTGTTGACCTGGAAGCCGTCCTCGTAGAACTCAAAGTACTGCTCGTCCAGGGCAGCGGGGGAGAGCTTCTGGCTGCGCTGGGCATAGAGCTTCAGGAACCACTTGTCCATCAGCGAGCTCAGCGGCCAGACTACAATGGATTCGGTGACGATCAGCAGCAGGGTGGTGTGCAGGGGCTGGTGGGTGATTATGCAGTAGAGCAGGGTCAGACCGGTGGCCAGCAGGATGGTGACCAGGCGGCGCTTCTTCTGGGAGCGGCGCTGGACGATGAGGTTGAGCTGGGTGTAGGCAGCAGGAGTCAGGCGGAACCGGGCGGTGTGGACCGGCCGACGCCCCTCCTGGGCAGGGCGTGTTTCTTCGGACATGGGATAGGTCCTCCTTTCAGCGATCAGGCCGGGCAGCCCGGTGTTTTCCCTTGCGGCACAGGGCCCCGTACAAAAGTAGTGTAGAGTATCATAGCACACTTTGCCCCGAAAGGAAAGAGCCGGCCGAAAACCGGAGCAGTAAACAAAAAATCCCCTGAAGCGGGTGCTTCAGGGGAAGGATACAGAGTATGGTGAAAATCCAGCGGCTTAGTCCCGGTGGCGCTCCTCGGTTTGGAGAGGACTGTACTCCGGCAGGATCTCTGCCCGGAGACGGGAGATGCGGCGGTCGTCCACTTCCAGGACGGTGAAGCGCACTCGGTCGATCTGGACCGAGGGGTGTTCTCCCTCCTCCGGCAGGTCGCCGAGCATATCCACCACAACGCCGCCCAGGGTGTCGTATTCGGTGTCGTCCGGGATCTTGATGTCCAGCAGGTCCTCCACCTCATCCACCGAGATCCAGCCGTCGATGGTGTACTCGGTGTCCGAGAGCTTCTGGTATTCGTTTTCTTCCTTATCGTACTCGTCCTGGATGTTGCCCACGATGGTCTCCAGCAGGTCCTCCATGGTCACCATGCCGTAGGTGCCGCCGTATTCATCGATGACAATGGCCATGTGCAGCTGCTTGCGCTGGAAGTCCTTGAACAGTTCGGTGCATTTGGCTGTTTCGGGGATATAGAAGGGCTCGTGCAGCAGCTCCTTGATGTCGAAATCCTTGCTGTTGCAGCCATCGTTGACAAAGAGCAGCAGGTCCTTGGCGTAGAGGACGCCCACCACATCGTCGATGTCCTCATGGTAGACCGGAATCCGGGAGTAGCCGGTTTCCCGAGCCACCTTGACTGCTTCATCCAGCGATGCGGTATCCTTGAGGGCGATCATCTCCATACGGTGGGTCATCACCTCGGTGACGGCACGGTCGTCGAACTCAAAGATGTTGTTGATCATATCCTTTTCGCGCTGCTCGATGGCGCCCTTTTCCTCGCCGACGGTCACCATCATGCGGATCTCCTCCTCGGTGACGGTATCCGGCTCCTGGTTGGGGTTCTGGCCCAGCAGCCGCAGCCCCAGGTTGGCAAGGCCCAGAGTGAACCATACCACTGGCCGCAGCAGGATCGACATGACCCTCATAAAGGGGGTGAGCATCCGGGCGGCCTGATCCGGGAAGAAATCCCCCAGCCGGCCGGGCAGGATATTGCCAAGGGCGATGGTGATGATACCCACCAACATGGTGATGAGGATCAGAAAGACCGGATAGGCGGTCACAGAGCTTTCCATCTCCGGATAGACCTGCCGCAGGAACAGGTCGGTCAGGGAGGGGCTGAGCACAGCAAGCCCCAGCATATTGCAAAGGGTGGAACCGGTCCGGACGGTCGAGATAAATACCGTGGGCTTGCGGATCAGGCCCATGATCTGCTGGGCGCGCTTGTCGCCTTCGGCGGCGCGGCGTTTGGTCTGGCTGTCATTGATGCCGGTAAAGGCGGCTTCGGTGGTGGAAAACAGCCCCGAAAGCACCAGCAGGATCGCAAATGCAGCCAGTGCGGGATAGATCGAACTACTGTCAGGGTCCATATTCAGTTTACTCCATTTCTTTGTGTTTGTGGTTTTTTCTTATCGTTTCGGCTCCATTTCCAGGCGGCGGGGCAGCAGCAATACCTTATTATATACATACAGCCGGCAGGAGGCAGCCCGGACCGGGATCCGATTTAAGAATACTATAATCGTTTCGGAGAAATCTGTCAATGGGGGCGGGAAACCATTGCAGCGGCAACATCCGTCCGCAAAATAGACACATCTTTGCGAAGAAGAGTTCTCATTTTTGTCAAAAGAGTGGGCGGAAAGGTGAGAATTGTTGTTAAAAATCGGGCAAAAGCCGGGCGAAACGGCAATTTTACATTTTCTTGACTTTACAGAATCGGGCAAAGATGATAAAATTTGAATGGGTAAAAATATGCGGATTCATCCGCTATGCCAACATATTATCCAAAGGGAGGATATCATAACATGGCAAGAAAAATGAAAACCATGGATGGTAACAACGCTGCGGCTCATGTTTCCTATGCGTTTACAGATGTTGCTGCCATCTACCCGATCACTCCTTCTTCCGTAATGGCAGAAGTGAGCGACGAGTGGGCTGCCCAGGGTAAGAAGAACATCTTCGGCCAGACCGTAAAGCTGGTAGAGATGCAGTCTGAGGCTGGCGCTGCCGGTGCCGTACACGGCTCTCTGGCTGCTGGTGCCCTGACCACCACTTACACCGCTTCCCAGGGTCTGCTCCTGATGATCCCCAACATGTACAAGATCGCTGGTGAGCTGCTGCCGAGCGTTATTCACGTATCTGCTCGTGCCATCGCTTCCCACGCTCTGAGCATCTTCGGCGATCACTCGGACGTATATGCCTGCCGTCAGACTGGTTACGCAATGCTCTGCTCCAGCTCGGTTCAGGAAGTTATGGACCTGGGTGCTGTTGCTCACCTGGCCACTCTGAAGTCCAGAGTTCCGTTCCTGCACTTCTTCGATGGTTTCCGTACTTCTCACGAGATCCAGAAGATCGAAGTTTGGGATTACGAGGACCTCAAGGACATGGTGGACATGGACGCTGTTGAGGAGTTCCGCAAGCATGCTCTGAACCCTGAGCATCCTGTACTGCGCGGTACCGCTCAGAACCCTGACATCTTCTTCCAGGCTCGCGAAGCCAGCAACACCTACCACGATGCTGTTCCGGCTATCGTTGAGGAGTACATGAACAAGGTCAATGCCAAGATCGGCACCGACTACAAGCTGTTCAACTACTACGGCGCTCCGGATGCTACCGATGTGATCATCGCTATGGGTTCTGTAAACGACGCCATCGAGGAGACCATCGACTGGATGCTCGCTCAGGGCCGCAAGGTTGGTCTGGTAAAGGTTCGCCTGTACCGTCCCTTCTCTGCTAAGCACCTGATCGACGCCATTCCGGACACTGTTAAGACCATCTCCGTTCTGGACAGAACCAAGGAGCCCGGCTCCATTGGTGAGCCCCTGTACCTGGATGTTGTTATGGCTCTGCGCGGCAGCAAGTTTGCCAACATTCCTGTATTCGGCGGCCGTTACGGTCTGGGTTCCAAGGACACCACTCCGGCTCAGGTGATCGCTGTTTATAACAACGCTCAGTCTGCACAGCCCAAGGAGAGATTCACAGTTGGTATCGATGATGATGTAACTCATCTGTCCCTGGAGATCACTGAGAATCCGGATACTGCTCCTGAGGGCACAACCAGCTGTATCTTCTGGGGCCTGGGCTCCGATGGTACTGTTGGTGCCAACAAGAACTCCATCAAGATCATCGGTGACCACACCGACATGTATGCTCAGGCTTACTTCAGCTACGACTCGAAGAAGTCCGGCGGTGTTACCACCTCTCACCTGAGATTTGGTAAGAAGCCGATCAAGAGCACCTACCTGGTTGAGAAGGCTGACTTCGTAGCCTGCCACAACCCCTCTTATGTGGACAAGTATGACATGACTGCTGCTCTGAAGCCCGGCGGTACCTTCCTGCTGAACTGCGGTTGGGATCTGGACGAGCTGGAGCAGAGACTGCCTGGCTCTGTAAAGAGATACATTGCCCGCAACAACATCAAGTTCTACACCATCGATGGTGTTAAGATCGGTAAGGAGATCGGCCTGGGCTCGAGAATCAACACTGTTCTGCAGTCTGCATTCTTCAAGCTGGCCAACATCATCCCTGCTGCTGACGCTATTCAGTACATGAAGGACGCTGCTACCAAGTCTTACGGCCGTAAGGGTGAGAAGGTAGTTGCCATGAACCATGCTGCTATCGATGCCGGTGCTGACGCTCTGGTAGAGGTAAAGGTTCCTGCTTCCTGGGCTGACGCTGAGGGCGACTTTGTTTACCCGGTTGCCACCGGCGAGCGCAAGGATCTGGTTGACTTCGTCAACAACATCCAGACCCCTGTTAACGCTCAGCGCGGCGATAAGCTGCCTGTATCCACCTTCCTGAAGGATGCAGACGGTACCTTCCCGCAGGGTTCTGCTGCATACGAGAAGCGCGGTATCGCTGTGGATGTTCCCACCTGGAACCCCGCTAACTGTATCCAGTGTAACTTCTGTTCGTATGTCTGCCCGCATGCCGTTATCCGTCCCGTTGTCCTGACTGCTGATGAGGCTGCCAAGGCTCCCGAGGGCATGAAGATGACCGACATGACTGGTATGCCCGGCTACAAGTTCGCTATGACTGTATCCGTTCTGGACTGCACCGGCTGTGGTTCTTGTGCAGCTGTATGTCCTGGCAAGAAGGGCGAGAAGGCTCTCGTAATGCAGAGCCTGGATTCTCAGCGTCATGAGCAGGATAACTTCGCTTATGGCCAGTCTCTGGACGCTAAGCCCGAGGTTGCTGAGAAGTTCAAGGAGACCACCGTTAAGGGCTCGCAGTTCAAGCAGCCTCTGCTCGAATTCTCCGGCGCTTGTGCTGGTTGTGGCGAGACTCCTTACGCTAAGCTGGTTACTCAGCTGTTCGGCGATAGAATGTACATTGCCAACGCTACCGGTTGCTCCTCGATCTGGGGCGGCTCCGCACCGTCTACTCCTTACACCGTGAACAAGGAAGGTCATGGTCCTTCTTGGGCTAACTCCCTGTTCGAGGATAACGCTGAGTACGGCTACGGTATGTACCTGGCTCAGTCCACTCTGAGAAACCACCTGATCGCTAAGATCATGGAGCTCAACGAGAAGGCTACCGACGAGTCCCTGAAGGCTGCTATGGAGGCTTACCTGTCCACCGTGGACGACGGTGCTGCCAACAAGGCTGCTACCAAGGTTCTGGTTGCCGAACTCGAGAAGCATCCTGACTGCCCGTACTGCCAGGCTATCCTGAAGGATAAGGAATTCCTGGCCAAGAAGAGCGTCTGGATCTTCGGTGGTGACGGCTGGGCTTACGATATCGGCTTCGGCGGTCTGGACCATGTTATCGCTTCCGGCGAGGATGTAAACATCCTGGTATTCGATACCGAGGTTTACTCCAACACCGGCGGTCAGGCTTCCAAGGCTACTCCTCTGGGTGCTGTGGCTCAGTTCGCAGCAGCTGGTAAGGAGATCAAGAACAAGGACCTGGCTGGCATCGCTATGACCTACGGCTATGTATATGTAGCTCAGGTTGCTATGGGTGCTGACTACAACCAGTGCATCAAGGCCTTTGCTGAGGCTGAGAGCTACCATGGCCCGTCCCTGATCATCGCTTACGCTCCCTGTATCAACCAGGGTATCAAGGGCGGTATGGTCAAGGCTCAGGAGACCATCAAGAATGCCGTTGCTGCTGGTTACTGGCATATGTTCCGCTTCGATCCCAGAAAGACTCTGGCTGGCGAGAATCCCTTCCAGCTGGATTCCAAGGCTCCTACCGCTGATTACAGAGCCTTCATCGAGGGCGAGGTTCGTTACAGCTCGCTGAAGCGTTCCTTCCCCGACAAGGCTGATCAGCTGTTCGACCGTGCTGCTAAGATCGCAGAGGACAAGTACGAGCATCTGAACAAGCTGTCCAAGCTGTACGAATAATTCCGGTATCTGCCTGCATGGGCAAATGCTGAAATAGAAAAAGGAGATGGGTTTAACCCATCTCCTTTTTTCTATCCAGGTGTTTCCTTGACTTTGTCACAGTGGTATTGTATAATATTACTTTAGGATTGAATATGCCGCTGTGGTGAAACTGGCAGACACACGGGACTTAAAATCCCGAGGTTATACCGTACGGGTTCGAACCCCGTCAGCGGCACCATCCAAAAAGGCCCGGAGCTAAGTTGCGCTCCGGGCTCTTTCTTTTGCCTGATTTTTCCGCCTTTGCTATACAGAGAGAAAAAGCCCCGGACATATGATGCATCCGGGGCTTTATAGATGGCTAACCTGGTTAGTTTAGATCGACTGGGATGTGAGCTGTTCATTTAGGAAAAAAGAAAGAGCCTGGAACGCGAATTGCGTCCAGACTCAGTCTGGTGGAGCAGGCGACGGGAATCGAACCCGCAACCTCAGCTTGGGAAGCTGATGTTTTACCACTAAACTACGCCTGCATCTGGTATCTACTATGATACCAAACTCCCTTGTAAAAATCAAGTCGAAAACCGCTGCTTCACCGAAAATTCAAAAATAGTTCTCTCATTCCGGGGTCGAACTGATGAACCGAGCGGTGTGTTCCAGCCGGTTCAGCTCCCGGCCCTGGCGGTTGTTTTCCTCGATCAGTTCGGAGATCTGCCCCTCGGTCTGTTCCACCTCCAGCTTGAATGCCCGGGCGGAGATGCGCAGGGCACCATGCCCCAGAATGACCATCTGTTCCAGCCCATCTGAGGTGGCCACCCGAACCCGGTGCTTCCGGCCGATCTCGTAGGTGACCCGCTCGATGTAGGCATCGGCGGTTTCGGCCTCCTTGGTGTAGACCACATGGATGCCCTTGTACCGCTCCACCGAGCCGGGGTTGTTCGGGACCTTGTAGGCATCAAAGACCAGGATCAGCTCCACCTTTTTGAAGGCCTGGAAGTTTGCCAGGATATCCATCAGCACCAGCCGTGCCGCACCGAAATCCCGGCGGGCCAGGGCTGCCAGCTCCTCCCAGGCAAAGATGATGTTGTAGCCGTCCACCAGCAGGTATTCCGGGCCGGTGGGCTGCAGCTGCTGTACCACGGCCTGCTGCATGGCCTGCCGTGCCTCCGGCTGTCGGGGGCGCTCGGTCTCCTTTTTGCCGTAGGTGCGCTCGTAGATGGCTGCCAGCTCCTTGTCCTCGGCCAGGGTGCCGCCATAGCTGCTCCGGCGCAGCGGAGCAGCGGCAGGATCTGCGGTGCTGGGGCGCTCCAGGCGCAAGGTGCTGTCCAGATGCTTTTTCTCGTCTACCTCGTCCCAGGGCACCACATAGCCGGCGCCATGGGAACAGAACACCGAGTCACAGGGGTTTTCCAGGTCGCGGTCACAGTCGTAGCCGATGGAGGCGATGACCTCGTCGGCATTGTGGCAGGGCTCATACCCGGCCAGAGTACAGATCAGCCGGCCGCGCCCCTGGGTGTAGGCGGTGACCTCGGTGGGGTAATCCCGCAGACAGGCCACTGGGGCCCGACCAGCCAGAACACTCATCTCGCCCTCGGTTTCGGGTGGAGCAGTGGTGCCATGCAGCCGCTGCAGATCGGTCATAGCCCGGCCCACATACTCGGTGGGCAGTTCCAGTCGGAACTGATACCAGGGCTCCAGCAGGATGCTTTTGGCTTTGCGCAGGCCCTGTCGAACAGCCCGGTAGGTGGCCTGGCGGAAGTCGCCGCCCTCGGTGTGCTTGACATGGGCCCGGCCGGTGAGCAGCGAGATTTTTATATCGGTGATGGGGGAGCCGGTGAGCACACCCCGATGAACCTTTTCCTCCAGATGGGTCATCACCAGGCGCTGCCAGTTCCGGTCCAACACATCTTCGCTGCACAGGCTTTCAAACTGCAGGCCGCTGCCCCGGGGAGCAGGCTCCAGCAGCAGATGCACCTCGGAATAGTGGCGCAGCGGTTCGTAATGCCCCACACCGATCACTGGAGCGGCAATGGTCTCCTTGTAGACGATGCTGCCTGCTCCGAACTCTACCGGGAAGCCGAACCGCTCCCGGATCACTGTCTGCAAAATCTCCAGCTGAACCTCGCCCATGAGCTGCAGGTGGATCTCCCCCAGGCTCTCGTTCCAGAGCAGGTGGAGCTGGGGGTCCTCTTCCTCCAGCTGCCGGAGCTTGCCCAGGGCGGTGTGGGCATCCGGCCCATCGGGCAGGTTTACCCGGTAGGTCAGCACCGGTTCCAGCAAGGGCTGTTCCGATTCCGCTTCGATTCCCAGCCCCTGGCCGGGATAGGTCTGGGAAAGGCCGGTGACGGCACAGATACCGCCGGCAGGCACCTCGTTGACGGTGGTGTATTTTCCGCCGGAATAGATGCGCAGCTGATCGGCTTTTTCCTCCCAGGTGTCGCTTCCGCCGGGACGGTGCCCGGTGAGCAGATCCCGCACCCGCAGCACACCGCCGGTGACCTTGAGATGGGTGAGCCGTGCCCCCTGGGTATCCCGGGAGATCTTGTACACCTTGGCGCCAAAGGCGGCAGGCCAGTTGTGCGGCTGAATCCACCGTTCCAGCCCATTGATAAGTTCCTCCACACCGGTGAGCCGCAGTGCCGAACCGAAGTAGCAGGGAAAAATCCGCCGTCCGGCGATCAGGTTTTGCAGGGTCTCCTCCGACAGGCTGCCGTCCGCCAGATATTCCTCCATGGCCGCCTCGTCGGTGAGGGCGGCTGCCTCGTAGAAGGCATCGTCCATGTGGTCAAAGGCAAGGCAGCTCTCGCTCAGCCGGCGGCGCAGTTCCTCCAGGCGTGCACCGGCATCGGCGCCGGGCAGGTCCATCTTATTGATAAAGAGGAACACCGGCACCTGGTAGCGCTCCAGCAGCCGCCACAGGGTCAGGGTATGGGCCTGGATCCCATCGGTGCCGCTGACCACCAGAATGGCATAGTCCAGCACCTGCAGGGTGCGCTCCATCTCGGCCGAAAAGTCCACATGGCCGGGGGTGTCCAACAGGGTCACTTCCAGATCACCGAGGGTCAGGACGGCCTGTTTTGAAAATATGGTAATGCCCCGCTGGCGCTCCAGCGAGAAGTTATCCAGAAAGGCATCCTGGTGGTCCACTCGCCCGAACTTGCGGATGCTGCCCGAACGATAGAGCAGCCCCTCCGAGAGGGTGGTTTTGCCCGCATCCACATGGGCCAGGATCCCGATGACTGCTTTTTTCATACTGTCCTCCGAAAAACCGCTCCAAGGCGGTAACTACCGGCTTCTATTGTAACACAGATCGGCTCGAAAGAAAATCGCTGGTGCGGGTGAGTTCTCCACAAATTGCACTGGTGCGTGTGGAAAACTCCAACAAAAAATCAGCCCCTCCCGGAGGAGGAGCTGATTTGCAGAGAAACTTATTCTGCAATCATCGAGCCGTCTGCCAGCAGCAGGAACTGGCCGGGAGCCGGCTGGGACGAGAACTGTACCGGAGTGAGCACATAGGCATAGCTGCCTGCCTTGGTGATGGCCAGGATATCGCCTACCTTGGCCTTGGGCAGTTCGATGCCGGCGGCCATGATGTCGGTACCGGTGCAGAGGTTGCCCACCAGGTTTACCGTTTCGGTGGCGGTCTCCTCGGTGAGCAGCTCAAAGTCGAAGGCATCCATCTTGGTGAAGAGCGGCTCGTTGCCCTTTGCTGTGGCGCCCTCGGGCAGGTAGGCGGCAATCAGCCGGGCCAGTGACGGGCGGATAAAGCCGTTGAGGGTGCTCTGTACCATGACGAACTTGGTGCCATAGCTCTCCTTGACATCCACAACCTTGGTGACATAGTACCCGGAGGTGCAGACGGCATAGCGGCCGGTTTCGATGATGACACGCACACCGCCCAGCTTCTGCCGGAGTTCTGCCAGCATAGCGGCACTTTCTGCGCCCAGGGCAGCGGTATCCAGGTCAGTATCGTTTTCGGTGGAATAGGCCACGCCGATGCCGCCGCCCATGTTGATGAACTCCATCTTCATGCCCAGCTGATCGATGCACTTCTGGGCCAGGGCAAACATATTGGCATAGTACTTTTTGAGCACTTCGGCATGGAGCTCCTGGCTGCGGGCATGAACATGGATGCCGATCAGCTCAATGTTGGGGAGCTTGCGGAAGTCATAGCCGAAGAGCTGGTCCTCATCGATGCCGAACTTGCCGGCAGCGCCGTGGTCGGCGTCCATGGTGAAGTCGGGGTTGATGCGGACACCCACGCCCAGCTTGACACCCTTTTCACCGGCCAGTTTGTTGATGAGCTCCAGCTCATGCAGGCTGTCGGCAATGAGGATGGCATGATCCATAGCGCCGCGCAGATCCCGCTCGGTCTTACCGGGGGCGGAGTAGAGGATCTTCTCCTTGGGCAGGCCGTTTTCCACACCGATCTCCACTTCCCGTAGCGAGGCGGCATCCAGCCCCAGGCCCTCGCCCAAAATGGTCTTTACCACCGGCAGAAAGGGGTTGGTCTTGATGGAGTAGAGGAACTCAAAGTCGGGGAAGTCCCGATGCAGACGCTGTACCTGGCCCAGAATGGTCTCCTGGTCGTAGAGGTAGAAGGGGTTCTCCAGTTCCGCCATCTTTGCCTTCATGGCCTGTGTGATGCGTGTATTTCCGATCATACAAAAAACCTTCTTTCACCGTAGATTTCGGAGCCGGGGGAATCCGGCGCCTTTTGTCTGTTGTTATTATACCATGGAGCAAAGCGGAATGGTATAATTGGCCAATGGGACGGGAGCAGGCGTAGCCGGCGGATCGTCCGGCCATAAAATCGGTATAATAACTGCTGTTGCAGTTATTATACCATCCCAAAGTGCCATTGACAAACCGAAAAAAATATCGGGTTTTTCGGTGAATCTGCCAATAAAAACGGCAGGACCACCCGAGTGGCCCCGCCGGAAAATTGGGGGGAGAGGGTTCAGTCCCTGGGCTGGGGATTTTCCCGCCGCCAGAGCAGGAAGGAGTAGCCGGTGGGGATCAGTGCTATCAGCATGGTCACCGCAAAAAAGACCGGATAGAGCACGGCAGCCCGCAGCGGCGAAAGCCCCAGCAAAACCAAGAGCAATCCGCCGAAGAACCAGAGCTTGCCGGCCATGCGGTGGGTGCGCTGCCAGACGGCGTCGCTGGAGAGGGTCCACATATTACGGATTCCGAAGCTGAAGTTGCTGCCGGATTTGGGCATGAAGTTGCCCATCATGGCAAAGAGTAGCCCCAGGGCGCACACCACCAGATTTTCGATGTGCAGGCTGCCCGGGTGCAGCGACTCGGCGATGAGCAGGCCGGTCATGGCCAGCAGGAACAGGTTGGTGCCGCCAGCCAGCAGGTTGTACCGACTGCCCATCCGGGCATAGTTTTTGCGTCGAGGGTCCACCATGGGCAGCAGGGTGAACAAGGTGGCGATCACCGGGCCCAGTCCGCCCAGCAGCCAGATGGTGGCCTTGGGGCCGTACTGGGTGATGGTGCCGTTGTGGAACCCGGTGGGGATCACAGCAGGCAGCTGGGGATAGAACCACAGGCAGAGCAGCGCGGGCAGCAGAGCTGTCACCCACAGGAATACCATATTTTTGCGAATCATGTTTTATCGCCCTCCTTCAGCGATGTGGCCCAGGCCAGGATTTCGTCGATGACCGAGGTGTTGATTTCGTAGTAGATGTACTTGCCCTCCCGCTGGTCGATGACCAGTTCGGCCTGACGCAGCATGGCCAGATGGTGCGAGACTGTGGCAGCGCTCAGCTCAAAGGCAGAAGCAATCTCCCCGGCGGTGAGCCGGCCATGCTTGAGCTGCTCCAGGATCGCCCGGCGGGTGGGGTCGCTCAGGGCCTTAAAGGTTTGATGAAAGCCCATACATAACCTCCTTGATAATTCGATAGCTATCTAAATGATAGTATACAGGAATTAGATATATATGTCAATTGTTATTTCGATATTTGTCAAAATGTTTTTTATCTTGTGACTATTTTGTTCATACTATACAACATATAGTGGCATCAATTTGTCTGAATCGACTTAATTCACAGGATTTCCCGGGTATTGTGTACTGTGTTTGTATAGTATGCGGATTGTTTTTCTGGCTGGAAATCCGTATACTTTTATTAGGCCGATTCTCCACCTTCGGCAGAAGTCCGGACAGGGTGATCCTGTCTTTCCGGACACTGAAAAAATTCAAACAGACTGGTTCCCCCCATCATGGGGTCCAGCGGGATTTTGATAAAACCCAGGAGGAAATTAAATGACACAGTTCGAACAGTGGAATGGTTTTGAGGGCAGACTGTGGAAGGAAGAAATCAATGTACGCGATTTCATCCAGAAGAACTACAAGCCCTATGAAGGCGACGAGTCCTTCCTGGCAGGCCCCACCGAAGCAACCAACAAGCTTTGGGGGATCCTGCAGAAGCTGCAGAAGGAAGAGCGCGCCAAGGGCGGTGTTCTGGATATGGATACCGACATTGTTGCAACCCTGACTTCCCATGGCCCCGGCTATATCTGCGAGGAGTGCAAGGATCTGGAAAAGATCGTCGGCCTGCAGACCGATAAGCCCCTGAAGCGTGCCTTCATGCCCTTCGGCGGCATCAAGATGGCGGAGGAAGCCTGCCAGACCTATGGCTACACCCCCGCTCCCGAGCTGCACAAGATCTTTACCGAGTACCACAAGACCCACAACCAGGGCGTATTCGACGCATACACTCCTGAAATGCGCAAGGCCCGTCACAATAAGATCATCACCGGCCTGCCGGATGCCTACGGCCGCGGCCGTATCG
>CAKWRB010000017.1:7541-14498 GCA_934845495.1 uncultured bacterium | reverse complement strand
CCATTACACATCGCTTTGCCGAAGCGGGCCAGCTGAAGGTGATCAGCCTGGATGCCAACATCGAAAACCAGATCATGGCTTCGGTCAAGAAGGTCGATACAGGCTCGTACTTGGCACTGGATCCGAAGCTGATCCAGAATATCATCAACTCCACCACCCACGAGTTGGAGAGAATCAAGGATTTGGTTACCGTTCCGATCATTCTGACTTCGCCTGTGGTGCGGATCTATTTCAAAAAGCTGGTGGATCAGTTCTATCTTAATGCAGTGGTCCTCTCTTTTAACGAAATCGATTCGGATGTGAAGATTCAGGCGCTTGGGAATATCAGCTTGTCGTAATTTATAGAAGATGCGCCTAAGAAAGGGGGAGCCACAGTGTTATCGGATAAAACAGCCGAGAAAAAGGAAATCGATCCAGACGCACTGATGCGGGAATACAAACAGACTGGCTCTCTCGAAGCACGAAACAAACTGGTGATGCACTACATCTACATTGCGCAGGGCATGGCTGTTAAAATGAGCAGTACCTATCACAAATATGCAACGACCGAGGAGATGGTCAATCAATGCGTCATCGCCCTCATCAACAGCCTGGAGCGGTTTGACCCGGATAAAGGGGTCAAGTTTTCCACCTACGCCTTTACCAAGATCCGGGGAGCGATCATCGACTATGTCCGAAAGCAGGACTGGCTATCCCGGCGAGTACGGCAGATGGATATCCGTATCCTGAAAACCGAGGATGAACTCAGCCTGGAGCTGGGGCGTCCGCCAACTCGTCTGGAAATGGCGGACCGGCTGCAAATCACTCCGGAAAAATACGACCGCTGTGTGTGGGAAATGTCCGGAGAGAATATCTACTCGCTGGAAACCCTGCTTACCACGCCTGGCCGCTCGCAGAATGCCCTGACCGTGGAAGGTGTGTTCGATCCGGAATATGAAATGGACGAACAGGAACTGCGCGCTCAGCTGATCCAGGCAATCGATACACTCAACGATCAGGAGAGAACAGTTCTCTCGCTGTATTATTACGAGGACCTTACCATGCGCGAAATTGGCCAGGTTTTGGGGGTCAGTGAGCAGCGTGTGGGACAGATCAATCAAAAGCTGATCCGCAAACTACGGGAAAAATTATCCTATTATACGAAAGGATGAGATGGTTATGTTGAGAGGATTTTATACCGCAGCATCTGGAATTTTGTCCCAGCAGCGGACACTGGAGGTTTTGACAAACAACATCGCAAATATCCGCACACCTGGTTTTCGTGCTTCCCGTGTGGTAAAAAGCCCGTTTGAGATGGAGCTGCTTGCCCGAATGGAGGAGAACGAGACCAAGTCTGCTGTTATTGGTTCCAGTGCCCCGATGCAACTGGTATCTGAAGTGCCTGTAAAATTCGATACAAGTGCCCTTCAGGAAACCGGAAGAGCATTGGATTTTGCAATTGATGGGGAGGGCTTCCTGAATATTGTAGGCCCTGCAGATGCGGCAGACAATCCTGGGGTTCAGTACCTGACCCGGAACGGCAGTTTTGCACTCAACGAAAACAAGCAGCTGGAACTTGTGGGCGCAGGCCTGGTTTTGGGAGAGAAGGGCGTCATTGAACTGAAGGATGCCGATTTTACCGTTGAGCCGGATGGATCGATTTATGACAGCCGCGGCCGTTATATCGATCGTCTGCTTGTCACTGTGCCGGCGGAAGGCTCTCAGACCCGGATTGCCGGGAATGGCCTCTACCTCACAGACAATATGCAGGCCAACCAGCCGGTTTCGGCACAGACCAAAATCCGCCAGGGCTGGCTGGAGACCTCCAATGTTGACATCAACCGTGAGTATGCCATGGTGATGGAGGCACAGCGGGCTTTCCAGGCATGCAGCAGTGCGCTTCAGATCATCGATAAAATCGATCAGAAGTCGGCATCCCAGATTGCGGCTCTGTAAGCAAAGGAGTGAGTTAAATGAAGATATCATTCTACAATGGTGTTTCGGGACTGTCGGCCTACCAGGAGGATATGGACCGGATCTCGAATAATATTTCCAATTCCGGTACCGTGGGCTTCAAGGCCAGCCGCACCAATTTTTCACAGCTGCTCTATACCCAGATGGCAGTAAACAGCGCAAATCAGCCCCTGACCGGGCACGGTGTCAAGGCAGACGATTCCCGCCTGCAGTGCAAGCAGGGCAATGTTCTTCAAACCGGTATGCCGCTGGACTATGCCGTGATGGGAGCTGGATTCTTCGCAGTTGAGCGTCCGGATGGCAGTGTTCAGTATACCCGCAGCGGTGCCTTTGATATCAGTGTCAGCGGCAATAAGGGGTATCTGGTAACAGCGGATGGTTCCTTTGTACTGGACGGAAAGGGCAAGAAGATCGAGCTCGAGCGCAAGGCGAAGGACGACCCGTTTGATTTTACCAAGCTGCCGGATCAGATCGGGATCTATATGATCGAGAACCCTTACGGACTTCAGCCGGTGGGGGATACCTGCTACGCACTGACTCCGTCTGCAGGAGAAGCAAAGGCAGATCGGAACGGCGCCAGCAAGCTGCTCCAGGGGGCGTTGGAGCAGTCCAGCGTGGATCTTTCGGAAGAAATGGTGAATGTGATCCAATCCCAGCGCGCGTTCCAGATGAACGCCAAAATGGTGCAGACTGCTGACGAACTGGAGCAGGTCATCAATAATTTGCGCTAAAGGGGGAGATATAGTTGTCGTTTGAAACATTTGATGGGCTCAATGATATGCACATTGATGCACTGCGCGAAATCGGAAACATCGGTTCCGGCAATGCTGCATCGGCACTTTCCACCATGCTGAGCTGCCCTGTGAGCATTTCAGTGCCTACCGTTCAGATTTTGGATTATAACGACGCCGTGGAACAGATGGGTGGACCGGAGCAGATGATCGTGGGTTCGCTGATTTCCCTGGAAGGCGAAGTACAGGGAATGATCCTGTTCCTGCTGCAGAAGAGTTTTTCGACCATGATGATCCAGACTTTGCTGTGTGAAGAGCAGTGCCAGGAAGTGGAGTCCATCGATGAAATGGGTTACTCTGTGATTCAGGAAGTGGCCAATATCATGGCTGCTTCGTATCTCAATGCGATTTCCTCCCTTACAGGTCTCACCATCGGAATGTCAACACCCTCTCTTTGCATCGATATGCTGGGGGCGATCCTGAGTGTTCCGACCATTTACTATGCAAATATCAGTGATAAGATCATCTATATTCAGGACGAATTCAGTGGAAATGATTTTAGAGCCCCCAGCCATATCCTGCTTATACCGGATATGGATTCCCTGAAGTGCATTATGGGAAAACTGGGGTTGGAGGTAGATTGACTATGATAACAGTGGGAATCTCGGACCTTAATGTTGCCAAGGCACCGGATGTGTTGGTGACTTATGCGCTGGGTTCCTGTGTGGGGATTTGCCTGTACGATAGCTTTACACGGGTCGCAGGATTATCCCACATTATGCTTCCATCCAGTACATTGAGCCGGGACAAGAGTCAGCCGGCTCGGTATGCCGATACGGCAATCCCTCTTCTGATTCAGCGTATGGTGGCTGCTGGCGCCAATAAATCACGGCTCCGGGCTAAAATTGCGGGCGGTGCAAAGATGTTTGCCACTGTATCGAACAGCTCACTTGCCAACATCGGCCAGCGGAATGTCATGGCTGTCAAGGAGACCCTTCGGGCCAATGGAATCCCGATCCTGGCAGATGATACCGGAAAAGACTATGGAAGGACCCTCTATTTTAATGCTGAAGATGGTACGATGAAAATCAAATCAGCTAAATATGGTGAATGGATATTTTAAAAAAAACCTCTCAGAATTTCTGAGAGGTTTTTTGTTCACGTATTGCTATACCAGCCAGAGGCTCAGCGGGAAGTGCTGTGCAGGTTCAGCTGGCGCAGGATCTCGTTATCAATGGCGGTAAGAGGGAGCTGCTTTTCCACAGCACCAATATCATGGGCAACCATGGGCATTCCATATACCACCGAGCTCTCCTTATCCTGCCCAATGGTATAAGCACCAGCCTGGCGCATGTGCAGCAGGCCCTTGGCACCGTCGGCGCCCATACCGGTGAGGATCACACCGATGGCCTTGCGGCCTGCTGTTTCGGCTACCGAGTCAAACAGTACATCGACCGAGGGGCAGTGGCCGTTTACCTTGGCTCCTGCAATGCTGGTGACAAAGTAGCCCCGGGCATCACGGGCAAGCCGCAAGTGGAACCCGCCTGCACCAATGAGGATCTGGCCTGGTACCACCCGGTCACCAGGAGCAGCCTCTTTGACACGCATCTTGCAGATTCGATCCAACCGCTGTGCATACATTTGGGTAAATACCGGCGGCATGTGCTGTACAATTACGATACCCGGTGTATTGGCAGGAAGATCCTTTACCACTTCCAGAATGGCATCGGTGCCTCCGGTCGAGGCGCCGATGGCAATGACCAGGTCGTTGGGAAGACTTTTGCCGGACAGGTTCGACAGGACCGGAGCAGGACATGCAGGGGCCTTGGAACGCACACGGGCTACCGAGGCAATCTTGACTTTGAGGCACAGCTCATCCATAAAGGATTTTCTGTCCGAGGGAGTATCCCCTGAGGGCTTCCGGACAAAATCAACAGCTCCGGCCTCCAGCGCATCCAGCACACGAAGAGGCAGGGAGCTTACGACTACAACCGGAACCGGATGGACCGGGATCAGGCGCTTGATGAAATCAATGCCATTCAGTTTGGGCATCTCAACATCCATGGTGACAACATCCGGCTTGAGCTGCTGGATCTTCTGGAAGGCTTCTTCTGCATTGGCTGCCATTCCGATCACTTCGATCCGGGGATCAGCATCCAGACCGTTTTTCAAAACGGCACGGAAAAAGTAAGAGTCATCAACGATCAGCAGTCGGATCTTCTTATTAAAACCAAGTTCAGACATAGGGGTCAGCTCCTTCTTTGATAAATCGCAGGCTGGATGTAGGTGTATGGAGCGTTGGTGGTGGAAATGCTTTCGGAATGACCGATGAACAGATATCCACCAGGGGCTGTCCAGTTGTAGAATTTATTGACCAGCGTTGCCTTGGTTGGGGCATCGAAGTAGATCATTACATTCCGGCAGAAAATCAGGTCAAATGGTTTTTTGTACTGGAACGGTTCCATCAGATTACCGGGACGGAAAATTACTTCCTGGTGAATTTTTTCGGTGATTTTGAACCGGCCGTCAGCCGTCGGCACAAGGTATTTATCTTTCCATTTCGCAGGCAGGTCCTTGATTTCGTCCGCAGTGTAAATGCCCTGCTTTGCCTTGGTGAGAACCTTCATCGAGAGGTCGGTGGCCAGAATACGGGTATCCCATTGGCTTTTTCTTGACCCGAAGTATTCATCCAGGACCATGGCGATATTATAGGCTTCTTGCCCGGAAGAACAGCCGGCACTCCAAATTCGCAGGACATGGTCTTTTCGGGTGCGTTCCAGATACGGAAGCACCTGGCTGGACAGGAACTGGAAATGTTCGTTTTCCCGCATAAAGTAGGAAAGATTTGTGGTGAGTTTATTGAGCAGAGTCATGCTTTCCTGGCCAGTTGTATCCTGAAACAGGACATCCATATATTGACGGAAACTGGAAAATCCACGGCGATGAAGCTCCTGCGCCATTCGGCTTTCAATCAGAATGCGTTTTTTGGTCAGGTCAATGCCATAATGCTCTTTGATATGCGAAGTAAGAGTGTGGAATTCCTGATCAGTCATGCGGATTATATCCGTTCTTCCGGCGGAAGGGGATATAGGTTTTGATTCCATATGGATACAGTACTCCTTTCCTTTAGCGTTTGGCTCAATAAGGGCGAAGGTCGCTCTGGAAGAATTTCTCGCAATCGATATTCAGGATCGCCTTATTGTCAACCTTGGCAATAAAGGAAAGATACCGGTTGGTGTTTCGGTTTCCAGCCGTCGGCAGGACATTGCGGTGTTCAGTTTCGATGCTTACCACCTCGGCAACCCGGTCCACGATCAGGCCCACCTGCATATCGTGAATGGTAACAATGATAATGCAGGTTTTGTCATCATATTCACGGGGAGGCTGACCAAATTTCAGCCGGACATCGATCACCGGAACGACCTTGCCGCGCAGATTGATAATGCCTTTGAAATACTCCGGCAGCCCAGGCACATAGGTAGTGAGCTGGATGCTGATGATTTCGATGATATGGCACAGCTCGATGCTGTAAAATGTATCCTCGATATAAAATGTCAGAAAGCGGTCCCGGAGTTCATCCAGAGCTTCCTCGGCTACAGTTGTAGATTCGTTATTCATCTCAAAACTCCTCTCAGCATTATACATGGCGGTTGAGCAGGCTGTTGGCATCCAGAATCAGGCTGATGCTTCCATCTCCCAGAATGCTGCATCCGGAAAGACCCAGCTGCTTGATGGCATACTGATTGAGGAAAGCGGGGAACGGCTTGACAACTACCTGCTGTTCGCCCAGCAGCTCATCTGCAAAGATACAGGCAATCTGATCCCCGTTTTCGATCTGCATTACGATACCCTCAGAGAGTTCGGTCACTTCGGTGGGGATCTGGAAGATTTCATGCAGACGGATCAGGGGGAAGCACTCGCCGCGGAGCATGATCATTTCGGAACCATCAGTATCCTGAACCAGCTGCTGCTCCTTGGAGAACTTAAAGGACTGCTTGATGGAAGTGATAGGCATTGTAAATACCGAGTTTCCTACGGCAAGCTCCATGCCATCCATAATTGCCAGGGTCAGCGGGATTTTGATGGTGAAGGTAGTGCCCTGACCAGCCTTACTGTCGATGGAGATGGTGCCTCCAACCTTTTCAATGTTCTTGCGCACCACATCCATGCCGACACCGCGTCCCGAATACTCGGTAACCTCGGTGTTGGTCGAGAAGCCAGGGAGCATGATCAGGTTGAAGATCTCCTTTTCGCTGTACTCGCTTTCGGGCTT
>CAKWRB010000017.1:0-7531 GCA_934845495.1 uncultured bacterium | reverse complement strand
TCCCGGTGTTGCGTGCCTTTTTCAAAATGGATTCGGTGTTCAGTCCGCGACCATCATCCGAAATGGTGATCACGATCTCACCGCCAATGTTCTTGGCGCGGAGAGCAAGCTGTCCACGCTCCGGTTTTCCCATGGCCAGTCGTTCCTCAGGGGATTCGATGGCATGGTCCATGGAGTTGCGGACCATGTGCATGAACGGATCGGCAATCGCCTCATTGATCGTCTTATCGACCTCTGTTTCGCCGCCTTCGGTGATGAGGTCAACTTCCTTGTCCAGTTTTTTGCACATATCCCGGACAATACGGTTCATCTTCTGGAATACACCTGAAAGGGGCACCATGCGCATGGACATGACAACATCCTGCAGTTCATCGGTCAGCTTCCGGAGTTCCCGGGCAGACTTACTGAAGTTATCCAGGTGCAGGCCGCGAAGATCCGGGTTGTTTACAACCATCGATTCGGTGGTGACCAGTTCACCCACCAGGTCCATCAGCTGATCCAGTTTGGCCTGGTTGACACTGATCAGGCTCTGCTTGGTGCGGCTGGCGTTGTTTGCGGGTGCAGCTGCAGTAGCTGTGCTGGCAGAGGCTGCAGGCGAAGCGGAAGCTGCGGCAGTCTCTGTTTCTGTCGAAACCTCCTTGGCCTTTGCGGCAGGAGCTGCTGCGGCATCAGCCTCGTTGTCCAGCAATTCATAGGACTGTACATTCAGCGAGTTTTCGATGGTCTGCAGCACTTCCTCCACACTGCCTATAGGGTGGAACAGGATGAGAAACCCGTTCTTGGAAAGTTCGGAACAGAGAGAGGAGTCGCTTTCGGGATGCGCCGGGACGGATTCCAGGGAATCGCACTGATCTCGAAGCTGTTCCATCAGCATAAAGGCGCGGATGTTCTCCATCTGGCAGTCCTCTTCAAAGTATACCCGAACCTGGTGCAACCCCGGGTTTTCCACAGAGGCCTGGGCAGCCGGCTGGGCTGCAACGGGTTCGGGCTGGGCGGCCGGAGCGGACTTGCCCTGCATCAGAGCAGAGAGACGCTCCAGTTCCTGGATCATGGCGCTGGGGTCCTGGGTGGCATCGCCTGTATTCTGAACAGAATCCACCTCCGACTTCAGAAAGTCCGAAGCCTGGAACACCACATCAAACAGGGCTTCCCCACCCAGGGCAAGTCTGCTGGGATCTTCCCGAAGGATGAAGAACACATCTTCTACGGCGTGTGCCAGGGTGGAAATTCCGTCCAGATCCATCATGGCTGCTGAGCCCTTGATGGTGTGCATGATACGAAATACTTCGTTCACACTGTCAGAACTGAAGCTCTTGGATTTCTCCGAGTCCAGAAGGATCTGATCCAGCTGATCCAGAAGGGTTGTTGTTTCATAGATAAAAGTGTCCAACATCGGTTCCATGCTAGGGTCGATTGGCATATTAATTCACCTACTATTCCTAAAGAATAAATATTTTATAATGTATAATAAATATATTCGGCAGAGAGAGGGCAAACACAACCTCGTATCTGGTACCTTTTGACAGTTTTCGCGTAAAACAGTCGGTTTGTGTTGGGTTTTTTCTCTTTTGTTCGATAACTAATAATGTAAACGAGTATTTAGGTAAACCGAGGGAGGGAAGTCCGGGCCGTCTGCCCGATAAAGAGTATGGCTGATATTTTACGGGTGACGACACCGATCATCAACAAAAACCAGTCGGTGGAGCCCAGGCACAATGTGGGGATCTCCACGCCCTTCCCGATGCAGGATCCGTCCCGGGTCACACAACCCAACAAGCAGTCCGCACTGCTGCAGCAGAACAATGGGATGACCCAGGAAGAGACTTCGGCACTGCTCCTCAAGCTGCTGAAGGATCCATCGGTGACCGTGAATTTCCTGCAGAGCATCTCCTCGATGGAGGCGATGATCAAGCTGCTTCCGATGAACAACACTCCTTTTACGCAGGAGATCGAGCAGATGTTTGCCCAGCTCCTGGTTCCGGCCGACCAAATCGCCCAGGAAATGCAGCGGCAGGAGGGCGGAACTACCATGTTCAAGGGAGAGCTGTTCGATCTGATTCGGGATGCAATGCGTGAAAATCCCGACCAGAAAGAGCTGAGACTGGCTGCTGTGAATTTTCTCAAGGCATTGACGATGAGCCTTTCCAGGCAGGAAACTCTTGGGTCGGTGGGAAATGGGCTTCAGTACCTTTCGGAAACCATTGCACCCAGCAAAACCCTGGCAGGAAGGCTGGCAGAGCTGGCGGAGCAATTCCGGCAGGAAGATGCCCCGGAGCGCTTTGGAGAGCTCAGCCGGGAAACATTGGATTTGATGGCAGAAGTCGAGGAGAGCATCCTCTTTTCCGATAAAACCGATAAAGCAGTGCGCATGGTGATCTACAACCTGTCGCGCTTTAACGGAAATGAGGATTATCTGCGGCAGGCTGTTTCGCGGATGCTTACACAGCTTCGGGGCGATACGGTCCGCAACCAGTTTCTCGCTGCTGTGCAGCAATATCTGCAAAATCCCGAGCGCCCCAAGGAATCCGAAGTGATGGAGGCTCTGGGCCGGATTTTGCAGCGGCAGACCGGCAACCAAGAACTGATGGAATTCAGTTCCGATAAAGTGGAGAAGATCATCCACAGTCTGCTGTCCTCCCCCTGCAACTTTACCCCCTTGCTCCATTTTGTACTGCCTGTACAATACCAAGATCTGCACTCCTTTGCCGAGATATGGATCAATCCAAACGGCGGAGAAGATGACAAGTCCCGGCCCAAAGGACCGGGAGAGACCATCCATATGCTGCTGGTGTTCGATATGGAGCATATCGGGCGGTTTGAGATGGAGCTATATGTGCGGGAACAGGAAATCGATTTTGCACTTTACTGTCCAAGCGCTTATCTGCCCATTTATCAGGAAATGGAGGACACACTGCGAAATTCCATTCAGCATACCGGGTATCATTTTGGGGAGATGCGCGTGGATCGACTGGAGCGGTCGAGGTCGCTGATGGATGTTTTCCGTTCACTTCCATATAAAAGGACTGGTGTCGATGTCAAAATCTAAAAGAAACAAGGCGGTGGCGCTCAAATACAATGCAAAGGAAGATCTTGCTCCTATTGTAATTGCCTCCGGGTATGGGGATGTGGCCAAGCGAATCATCGAGGTTGCAGAATCTCGCGGGATCCCTGTATTCCGGGATGACAGCGCAGTGTCGCTTCTGTGTATGCTGGAGGTGGGGAGCAATATCCCGCCGGAACTGTACGAAGCAGTAGCGGCTATCTATCTGCAGTTGCTCAAGGTTTCTCAGCAGATCACAAGCGCTGGTTGGTCCGCCACAGATAGAGGAAATCGCTCTTAGGTGTGGTAAAAAATGAAGCAGCGGTGAAATCGGTCACCGGTAAAAGGAGAAATAAGGAATATGGAAACTTATATTGTTCGACAGCCCATTATGAACGATAATCAAAAAGTGGTTGCCTATGAGCTTCTTTATAAGGAAAATGGCATCAATGCAACACCCGACCGAAAAGAGGCATGGGTTGCCAGCGCGGTGGAAGAACTGCTGGGCAAAGCGAATGATGAGAATTTCCTGGATGACAAGAGTGCTTTTGTCACCTTTACACCCAATCTGCTGATGAAGAATATTCCGCGGATGTTCCCGGAAAAATCGTTGGTGATCCAGATCGGAGATGACAGCATTATCCACCCTGTGGCACAGAAAATGCTTCATCGCTTCAAAAAGCAGGGTTACCGCATTGCACTGAAAGATTTCGAGTTCCTGCCGCGATTCTTTGGCATCATGGATATAGTGGATATCCTGAAGGTGGATTTCCGGAAACCGGAAGCCTCGCTGCGAAATATCGTCAGCGTAGCACATAATTTCAATAAGCAAGTGGCTGCCTATCATCTGGATACTCAGGAATCGCTGGATCTGGCCCGGGAGCTGCAGTGTCAGTTCTACCAGGGCACCTTTGTGGCAAAACGCGAAAAATCCCTTATCCACCGGATTGACCATATGCAGAGCAACTTCTTCCAGCTGATGATCGCCGTCACCAAGGACGAGCCGAATATCGATGAGATTGCCAAGATCATCTCCAGAGATGTCACCCTGGCATTCTCGCTGATGAAACTGGTGAACTCTGCCTACTTTGCCCTGCGCAATCAGGTCAAGTCGGTGCAGCAGGCGCTGGTGATCCTCGGTCTGGGGCAGCTCAAGCAGTGGATCTATCTGCTCAGTTTCCGTGAGGAAAATGTGGGAATACAGGAGGAGCTGATCCGCACCTCCTTCCTGAGAGCGAACTTCTGTATGGAGCTGGCCAAGCTGGTGCCCAACCTGCCCATCTCGCCGCCGGAAGCCTACCTGATGGGTATGTTCTCCACCCTGGGTTCTCTGATGGATATCCCACTGGAGCTGGCGTTGAGCGAGCTGCCTGTTTCCGAAGAAATCAAGAAGGCGCTGACCACCGGCGAAGGCCCTTGCGGCGATCTTTACAGACTGGTGCTGTGTTACGAAAACGCTGACTGGGATGGAATGGTTCAGATGGCAAAGTCTCTGTCGATTCCCGAATCCCGCCTGACTCAGATCTATTTTGAGTGCGTGGAGTATGTCAATGCGATCTGGAGGCAGCTTCATACACCGATGGTGTGCATGAAAGAGGACGACGCGGAATCGCCCGAGGAGAAGGAAGAGACAATATCGGAATAAAAAAACAGCCCGAAAGGGCTGTTTTTTTAGTGGCGCGGATTTTTTTTAACTTGCAGGATCGCCTTGACCAATGCGGACGAAACCTCTTTCGTCGGTGTCTTTTCAATCAGCGCCGGGAGATCTTCCGGTGCAGCGACGACATAGTGGGCCGGAAGGATATTGAGAGCCAGTGCGGCTACATCCTGACGGCAGCGGTCGCATCGGCAGCAGTGGAATTTTTCAAACACTTCGTCCAGACGGTCGGCAACCAGTCGCTCATTGAGATTGACCAGGACCAGTTCCCGGGCTGGCCGGACATTGACGGCATTCCCCAGGGCAGCAAGCCCGGCGCGGTCTGAAGCGGCCTGCTTTACCGGCGAAGGCTCCGGAAGATCGGAGGCGATGCCCGGCAAATCGGCAGCCGCTGTGGGCATCAGAAGATTGAATAGATAATCCTTGTTGATTTCTTTTTTCGAAGTTCCCATTTTATAGCACTCCTCGGAGAATCAATTCCTCTACAAGGCGGCGGTAGTCATCCGCTGCCTTGTTCTTGGACGCATATTTTGTAATATCTTCCCGCAGGATCTGCGCTCTGGTGAGTGCAACGCTGGACCGGATCGTGGTGTCCAGAAGGGGAATGTTCAGGCGCTGCGCAATTTCCTCGGAGGTTTCCCGGATCAAGGTGCTGATGCGTTCACGAGGGTTGTAGCGGGTCAGCAGGATCCCTGCTGCCTGTACATTCGGGTTGCTCTTTTTCCGGACTTCTCCCAGCGTTTCACTGAGCTGGATCAATCCCTGCAGGCTGTAAAGGTCCGACAGAACGGGCATCAGTACATAGTCAGAAACAGTAAAGGCATTTACGGTGAGAATACCCAGGGCTGGCGGAGAATCGATCAGGATATGATCGTACAGATGCCGCACAGTGCGCAGGCAATCCCGCAGAAGATACTCCCGGCCTTTTCCCGTAAACTCCAGATCGATACCGCTGAGCAGAAGATTTGCAGGGATCACATCGCACAGCGGGGTATGCTGAATGGTCTGTACCGGCTGCAGTTCGCCTTTCAGGGCATGGTAGATCGAATTCTGCAATTCGATCCGGTTATCGGCCCCCAGGCTGAAGGAGAGATTTCCCTGCGGATCAAAATCCACACAGAGTACCCGACTGCCCTTACGCTTCAGACCCATTGCCAGAGCATTTGTAGTAGTGGTTTTTCCCACACCGCCTTTTTGATTGGAGACACATAGGATCTTTGCCATACTCAAACTCCTCTCATTATCCTGCTATAATAGAACATTATATAGAACAATACTATTCGATTCAAGTTTTGTCGGCAATTTCCCGGAGGATTTATGAAAAGCCGCTTTAGTTTTGTGAAAGTCAGCCGAAGAAACTAAGCAGAAAGTGATAGATTTGACCGCTGCTGTATGGAAGGAGGAAGTTTTATGAAGATCAATCCAACCGCAGCTTATTATGCATATAACAAAATTTCGGAACACCTGCGCCCGGTGCACGCCGAGGAGGCTGCCGGCGCCCTGGTTCGGAGCGGCAATACCGATCAGATCCAGATCAGCCCTGAAGCGGCGCACAACCAGGAAGTGGAGCAGTATGCCCGCACTGTTACAGCTGAGCTGTGCCGCCCTGCTTCCCAGCAGCGTCTGGACGAACTCCGTTCAGCGATCCAGAAGGGCGAATACTATATCCCCACTGAAAAATTGGCAGACAGCATGATGAAGAAATGGCCCCTGATCTGACCAGGTTTGATTTGTTAGGGGGATTATAACAGAAATGGGAACTGAATTCCGAAATCTGATGGAAGAATATACCGTCTTCCTGGAAGAAATGGTGGAACGAGAGAAGGAAAAGTACGCAGCCCTGGTTTCCTACGATCCGAAGAGGACCGATAAAGCCGTGGCAGAACAGCAGGCGTTCAATATGCGTCTGGCTCAGCTGGAGGAGCGGCGGGAGGAAACCCAGCGCCGTGCGGGCTGGGAAGGCTGTACATTCCGTGAAATCATCGACAGGGCAGAGGGTGCGGAAAAAGAGGCGCTCGCTGACCTGTTTGCAAGATTTGAAAACGCAATCAACGAGATCCGTTACTATAACAGCCGCTCACTTTCCTTCGCCAACGAAGGGCTGCGCATCTTGGGTGCGGCAGGCGTGGGCCAAAAGGCTGGCACATATGATGCTGCTGGACGCCAGAGTGATGGCGTAAAAGGCGCATCGCTATTTGAAACCGAAGTTTGATGGAGGGATAGAATTTGTTGAGACCAACTTTTATGGGATTTGAAACGGCAAAGCGCGGCCTGACAGCGGCACAAAAAGGACTGGATGTCGCAGGTCAGAACCTGACCAACTGGGATTCGGCCGGTTACACCCGGCAGCGGATCACCCAGGTTGCGATTGCCCCCGACAGCTATCGCTCCCGCTACTCGGTAAGCCGGGTGGGCCTGGCCGGCCAGGGTGTTGAGATCACCGGCATCGACCAGACCAGAGATGTCTTTCTTGATAAGCGCTTCCGGGAAGAGAGCGGGGACCTGGGGTATTATGGTCAGGCTTATACGGTCCTGGCAGATATCCAGGCTTCCATCAATGAATTCAATCCCAACAACGATGTGGGGCTGCGCTCCTGCCTGCTGAGCCTGAACAAGGCGCTCCAGGACTTTGCTGGCAATGCTTACTCCGAAACTCATGCAAATATCGTCATGACGGAGTTCAAAAATCTGACCCAGACCATGCACCAGATCAGCAGCAAGCTGAAGGATGCCCGTGAACAGCAGATCTACGACCTGGAAATATCCGTGGGCGATGTGAATAAGAAGCTGCAGCAGATTGCAGGTCTGAACCAGGCCATTATGGAGGACATGGC
>CAKWRB010000016.1 GCA_934845495.1 uncultured bacterium | reverse complement strand
CAACTCCAACCCTGCCACCATCATGACCGATAAGGCCATGGCGGATAAAGTTTATATCGAGCCGCTGACCCTGGATGTGGTCAAGCGCATCATCGAAACCGAAAAGCCCGACGGCCTGCTCTCCACCCTGGGCGGACAGACCGGCCTGACCCTGTCGATGCAGCTGGACAAGGACGGCTTCCTGGCTGAGCACAATGTGCGTCTGCTGGGCGCCAAGCGCTCTACCATCGATAAGGCCGAGGACCGCCAGATGTTCAAGGACACCATGGAGAAGATCGACCAGCCCTGCATTCCGTCCAAGGTCGTGGAGACCCTGGAGGATGCCGTGGACTTCACCAAGGAGATCGGCCTGCCGGTCATCATCCGTCCGGCCTTTACCATGGGCGGCACCGGCGGTGGTATCGCCAACACCATGGAAGAACTCCATGAGATTGCTGAGAACGGCCTGCGCCTTTCGCCCATCACCCAGATCCTGGTGGAAAAGTGCATCTCCGGCTGGAAGGAGATCGAGTTTGAGGTCATCCGAGACAGCGTGGGCAACTCCATCACCGTCTGCTCGATGGAAAACCTCGACCCTGTGGGCATCCACACCGGTGACTCCATCGTCATCGCCACCGCCGACAGCCTTTCCACCGAGGAGTTCGGCATGCTGCGGGAGGCTGCCATCGACATCGTCAACGAGCTGGGCGTAGAGGGCGGCTGCAACTGCCAGTTTGCTCTGGAGCCCCACTCCAAGGACTATGCCGTTATCGAGGTAAACCCGCGTGTATCCCGTTCGTCGGCACTGGCTTCCAAGGCCACCGGCTACCCCATCGCCAAGGTGGCCACCAAGATCGCCATCGGCTACCGCCTGGACGAGATCCGCAATGCAGTGACCGGCACCACCTGGGCCTGCAACGAGCCCACCGTGGACTACATCGTCTGCAAGTTCCCCAAGTGGCCCTTTGATAAGTTTGTATACGGCAAGCGCACCCTGGGCACCCAGATGAAGGCCACCGGCGAGGTGATGTCCATCGGTTCCAGCTTCGAGCAGGCCATCATGAAGGCAGTTCGCTCCATCGAGCTGGGTCTGGACACCCTGCGCCTGCCCAAGAATGCTGAGAAGAGCGACGAGGAGATCCGCGACCTGCTGTATGTGCAGGACGATGAGCGCATCTTTGCCGTATTTGAAGCACTCTACCGCGGCATGAGCTTTGATACCATCTACGAGGCCACCAAGATTGACAGGTGGTTCCTGGGCAAGCTGTGGAACCTGGCCCGCATCGAGCATGAGCTGGAGAAGAGCGGTCTCAATGAGGAGCTTTACCTCGAGGCCAAGGACGCCGGCTTCCTGGACAAGACCATCACCCGCATTTCCGGCGAGAGCTGCGCTGCTTACCACCGCAAGGCCGCTTACAAAATGGCCGATACCTGTGCGGCAGAGTTCCAGGCACAGACCCCCTACTTCTACTCCACCTTTGATGAGGAGAACGAGGCAGAGATCTTCCTGGAGCGCAACAAGAGCGACAAGAAGAAGGTGCTGGTCTTCGGTTCCGGCCCCATCCGCATCGGCCAGGGCATCGAGTTCGACTACTGCTCGGTACACTGCGTCTGGGCACTGAAGGAGCATGGCTACGAGGCTGTCATCGTCAACAACAACCCCGAAACCGTCTCCACCGACTTTGATACCTCCGATCGTCTCTACTTCGACCCGCTGACCCCCGAAGATGTGGACAGCATCCTGGAGATTGAAAAGCCCTGGGGCGCTGTGGTGCAGTTCGGCGGCCAGACTGCCATTAAGCTCACCAAGCACCTGCAGGAGAAGGGTGTGAACATTCTGGGTACCTCGGCAGACAGCATCGATGCCGCCGAGGACCGGGAGCGGTTCGATGAGGTGCTGGAGCAGTGCGGTATCCCCCGTGCCAAGGGCAGCACCGTCTTCACCACCGAAGAGGCTGTCAAGGCTGCAGACGGCCTGGGTTACCCGGTGCTGCTGCGTCCGTCCTATGTACTGGGCGGCCAGAACATGATCATCGCCTACTCCGAGGCTGATGTCCGGGAGTACATGGGCATCATCACCTCCCACGAGATCGAAAACCCTGTTCTGGTGGACAAGTACCTCATGGGTACCGAGGTGGAGGTCGATGCCATCTGCGACGGCAACGACTACCTGATCCCCGGTATCATGCAGCACATCGAGCGCGCCGGCATCCACTCCGGCGACTCCATCTCGGTATATCCTGCCCAGACCCTGAGCCAGAAGGTTCGGGCAACCATTATCGACTACACCGGCCGTCTGGCCCGTGCGCTGAATGTGGTGGGCCTGGTGAACATCCAGTATGTTGTATACAACGGTGAGGTCTATGTCATCGAGGTAAACCCCCGTTCCTCCCGTACTGTGCCCTACATCAGCAAGGTGGCCAATGTGCCCATGGTGGACCTTGCCACCAAGGTGATGCTGGGTGAAAAGCTGGCCAGCCTGGGCTATGGCACCGGTCTCTATCCCCAGGGCGACTATGTAGCCGTCAAGGTGCCGGTGTTCAGCTTTGAAAAGCTGCACGATGTGGACATCCAGCTCGGGCCGGAGATGAAGTCCACCGGTGAGGTGCTGGGCATTGCCAAAACCTTTGAGGAGGCCCTTTACAAGGGTCTGGTGGCTGCTGGATACCAGATGAAGAAGGAGGGCGGCGTGCTGATCTCGGTGAAGGACGGCGACAAGCAGGAGATCCTGGAGGTAGCTGACCGGTTTGAGCGGCTGGGCTTTACCATCTATGCCACAGCCGGTACCGCCAAGACCCTCAACAGCAATATGATCGCTGCCAATGTGGTCCGCAAGATCGAGGAGCCGTCTCCGAATATCCTTGACCTGTTTGAGAAGAACAAGATCGACTACCTGATCTCCACCAATGCCACCGGCCGCAAGCCGGCAGAGCATTCGGTGCAGATGCGCCGCAAGGCAGTGGAGCGCTCCATTGCCTGCTTGACCGCTGTGGATACCGCCATGGCACTCACCGACTGTCTGCTGATGGATAAGACCATCAACGATGTGGAACTGGTGGACATCACCAAGATCTAACCTGCCACATCCGTTTGGAAAGCAATCAATAAAAGGCCCCCTCCGCATCGGAACATCGTTCTGGCGGAGGGGGTTTTTGATTTGGAAACAGGAGAAAACAAACAGGAGCGGTACAGACTGGACTGTACCGCTCCTGTGCTGTGTTTCAAAGGAGATCAGTAGGAGGTGTTATAGTAGAGGGCAGCAGCCTCCTCCATGGAGATGGTCTGCAGGTCAGTCAGCGGGAAGGCATAGAACGCGGTGTGCTGCTGGAAGGTGCCGGTCTCTGTATTATAGTAGTCGAGCTGGAGCACATAAAAGAGCTCCTCCAGTTCGGAGCGGTCCACCAGGAAGGGCATATAGCCGGATACTGCGTCGGATCCATCCAGATAGGAGAGTTCAAAATCCTGCAGGAAGTAGAACTGGTAATTGTTGAACAGGGTCTGGGCCAGGGAATCTTCCTCGTAGGCTGCCATGTCGATGGGGCTGTAATAGTAGGCGCCGCCTGCATCGCTGAGGTAGGTGGATACGCTCACTTGGGCATATTCATCGACTGGCAGATCGCAGAAGGCATCTGTCTGCACCAGCACGACGGCCTGCTCCGGATCCAGGGCATCGCCGGTATCCAGCAGTGCCATATCGCCGACGATGAAATTCATGTCGTTGACGGTGTAGCTGTATCCGGGGATCCCGTCCACATACTCGTCTGCGATCACCGACTCCGATGCGGGATAGACAGGCTCCGGAGTGGGGGAGGGACGGTCAAAGAGAACGTATTTCAATGCGCCAAAAATCAGGGGAATGATCACATTGAAGAGAATGAGTACAGCCATCAGGATCCCGATGGGCTTCAGGCAGCCGGAATTCCCCTTTTTGGGGCGGTCGTTCCTCTGGGTCTGCCTGGGGTCGATCTCAAAGGAGGGGCGGGGCTCCGGTGAGGTGCCCAGGCGGTTCAGTTTTTCCTGGATGCGGTCGTATTTCTTCTGCAGCTCCGGATTGATCTGGGCCGGAGAGGTGTGTTCATGGAGGTAGTCCTGAGTATCCTCGATGTCGTCCGCGTGTCCGACAGAGCGCATTTCGATGATGCGTTCCATATCATCGGCAGAGCAGATGTGGGTGTGGCTGCGCTTTACATAGTTGAATGCGCCGCAGTGGGGGCAGGCTTCGCTTTTCAGGTAGTCATACTGTTTTCCGCAGGATTCGCAGGTGATCGTTTGTTTGGCCATAGTATACGCCTCCTCGTGGTCTTATCATACACTTCCCAGTCCCCACAGCAGCAATAGGTGGGCGGGATAATAGGCATAGAAGAACTTTTTGTCGTCACAGCCCCTCTGCCCGTTGTAGAGGCAAAGAAGCGGCAGGGAAAGAAGGGACAGGCTCTGCATTCCAAAGCCGAACAGCAGCAGGTTGAGCAGGGCCAGCGAAGCGAACTGCTCCGACAGGGAATCGCGGAACCGGTCCAGCAGGAGGATCATCGCGATGCCATAGAGCCCGTAATCGGCTCGCAGCAGAAGGGCAGCACCGCCCACCGCCAGCAGACCGGCCCATCGTCTGGGGCTGCTGCTTTGCAGAAGGCGCAGCGCCATCAGGCCCAGCGCCAGGGTGAAATAGACATTCTGGCTGGCCCAGTTGACCCTGCCATAGAAGGCCAGGTCAAAGGGCAGTTCGGAAATCAGGGCAAAGCCGACCAGGCGGAGCAGGTATTTTTGGGGGTTGTGGGTGTGCCGCAGCCCTTCTCCGATGAAGAAGCAGAGGATCGGCATCGCCAGGCGGCCGATCATGCGCAGCAGAGGCAGCCGGGGAAAGAAAATGCAGCCGATGTGGTCCAGGGTCATGGCAATCATCGCCAGCAGTTTCAGCTGAAATCCAGTCATTTGATGCCTCCGTGGCAACCCATGAAAAAATGGGTCAAAATATACACCTTTATTATAGGCGCTGTTCGATTTCAGCGCAAGAGTGCGCCGGCATTTTTCATGCGATCTGCTGTCGCTTTCCGGGGCCGTCCGGCAGGGAAAGGGCATATTTAACTTCGGTTTTGCCAAAGTTTTTTCTATTGGCTAAATTGTCACTTGACAGAGCAGAGAGAGATTGCTATAATTTGATTTGGTGAATGTATACCGCATTGGTATACCAAAGCCAGACGAACAAGATAAGAATCTTATCCGATTCAGGAGGTGTTCCGCGTGCTGGAACTCAAAGATATATGTTATACACTGCCGGACGGCAAGGAGATCCTCAAGCACATCGATCTCACCGTTCAGGACAATGAATTTATGGTCATCACCGGCCCCAACGGCGGCGGCAAGTCCACCCTTGCCAAGCTCATTGCCGGCATCGTGACCCCCACCTCCGGCCAGATCCTGCTGGATGGCCAGGACATCACCGGGCTGAGCATCACCGACCGTGCCAACATCGGTGTCAGCTTTGCCTTCCAGCAGCCGGTTCGCTTTAAGGGCATCACTGTACGGGACCTGCTCTCGCTGGCTTCCGGTCAGGAGCTTTCGGTCCGGGAGGCCTGCGGCTATCTCACCCAGGTGGGACTGCACGGCGCCAGCTATGTGGACCGTGAGGTGGATGCCACCTTCTCGGGCGGCGAACTCAAGCGCATCGAAATCGCCATCGCCCTGGCCAGAGAGTCCCGCCTTTCCATTTTCGACGAGCCGGAAGCAGGCATCGACCTGTGGAGCTTCAAGAACCTCATCGCTGTATTCGAGCATCTGCATGAGCAGAACAACGGCTCGATCATGATCATCTCCCACCAGGAGCGTATCCTCAATATTGCCGATGAGATCGTTGTGATCGCCAACGGCCAGGTGGCAAACAAGGGCAGCCGGGACGAGATCTATCCGCAGCTGCTGAGCGGGGAAACCGCAGCCCCCTGCGGTTGCTGCAAAGGAGGAAATTGCAGATGAACAACTACGATCTGATTATGGACCTGGTGGGCAAGGTATCGGATATCAGCGATCTGCCGGCAGTGGGTGCTTACAACATCCGGGCAGATGGCTGCGGTGCCGCTCGCCAGAACTCTGAAAATATTGAAATCATCACCAAGACGGACAAGCCCGGTATCGACATCATGGTCAAGCCCGGCACCAAGGGTGAAACGGTTTACATTCCGGCCATCATCACCCACGGCGGTGTGGATGACCTGGTCTACAACGACTTCTACATCGGAGAAGATGCCGATGTCACCATCGTGGCCGGCTGCGGCGTACACAACTGCGACTGTGAGGATTCCCACCACAATGGCATTCACCGCTTCTTCCTGGCCAAGAACTCCAAGGTGCTGTATCTCGAAAAGCACTACGGCGAGGGCGATGGAACAGGCAAGCGGATCATCAACCCGGAGACCGAGGTCTTTGCAGAAGAGGGCAGCTCGATGGAGATGGATACCGTCCAGATCAAGGGCGTGGACTCCACCAACCGAGTGAGCAAGGCCGAACTCAAGGACGGTGCCAAGCTGGTGATCACCGAGAAGATCATGACCCATGGCGACCAGACTGCCGAGACCAGCTTTGATGTCATCATGACCGGTAAGGATAGCAGCTGCCACCTGGTATCCCGCTCGGTGGCACGGGATCGCTCCAAGCAGGTGTTCCGCTCCTACATGCGCGGTGATGCCGAGTGCTACGGCCATTCCGAGTGCGACGGCATCATCATGGATGACGGTGTGGTATCGGCCATTCCGGAGATCATCGCCAACGATGTGGATGCCCGTCTGATCCACGAGGCTGCCATCGGTAAGATTGCCGGCGAGCAGCTCATCAAGCTGATGACCCTGGGCCTGACTGAACAGCAGGCCGAGGAGCAGATCATCGGCGGCTTCCTGAAGTAATCGAACATGCATCTGAAAGGCAATATCCCGTCTGTTGGGCTATTGCCTTTTTTCATACACGAGAGGAGAGAGGCAGCAAATGTTCCAGGAGACACAGCCACTGTGGGAGTATCTGCGCACGGTGCAAAAGCCGGTGGTGCTGTACGGCATGGGGGATGGCGCCCTGAAGATCCTGGCGGTGTGCCGGCATTATGGGATCCCGGTGGCTGGCATCTTTGCCAGCGATGAATTTGTCCGGGGGCACAGTTTTGAGGGCTATCCGGTGGAGAGCCTGGGGGCAATCGAGGAGCGTCTGGGGGATTTTATCATCCTGCTCTGCTTTGGAGTGGACTACGACTCGATGCTGGAGCGCATTGCACAGCTGGCCCGCCGGCATGAGACCTATGCGCCGGATATCCCGGTGTTTGGCAGCGACCTGTTCACCCCCGAATACTTGCGGGAACACCGGGCACAGTTTGAACAGGTCTATGGTCTGCTGGCCGATGCGGAGTCCCGGCAGATCTATGCCGACCTGATCGCCTACAAGCTCAGCGGCAAGCTGGAGTACCTCTACCGGCACATGGGCAGCCGGGAGGAGGACTTCGGCAGTATCCTCACCCCGGGCCCAGGCAGCGTCTATGTGGATCTGGGTGCCTACGACGGCGATACGGTGGAGGAATTTATCCGTCACTGCCCGGAGTACGGGGAGATCTGGGCGCTGGAGCCCGACCCGAAAAACTTCCGGAAGCTGCAGGCGGCCGCAGGGGAGCTTCCCCGGGTGCATCTGGTGCCCAAGGGTAGTTACAGCGGGGAAGGGGAGCAGATCTTTTCCGCCCGTGGCGGACGCAACTCCGCCCTGGCCGAGAGCGGCAAAAAGCTGCGCCCGGTGGAGATGACCTCGGTGGATGCTTTACTTCAGGGCAAACCTGTCGACTATATCAAAATGGATGTGGAAGGTGCCGAACGGGAGACCCTGCTGGGTTGCCGGCAGACCATTGCCGCCTGGAAGTCGCAGCTGAGTGTGGCGGCCTATCACCGCACCGGCGATCTATGGGAGCTTCCGCTGCTTGTGAAGGAACTTTGCCCGGAATACCGGCTGTACCTGCGCCGGCATAAGTATGTGCCCGCCTGGGAGATCCTTCTGTACGCAATTTAGCGATGGAGAGCAGTTCAAAAGGGGTTGTAATACTTCACAAAAATTTACAAACATTCACAGAATAAAGAAGAATTTCTTACGAAATTATGATAGAATTTTATGCAGGAGCAAGAACAGTTCACCGCTTGTTTTGCAGGTGAACTTTCTGAAAGTTGCATATTTTCGTTAAATATATAACTAACCAAGCGGTTTTCGGAAATTTTTTGTTGAAAAAATGAATGAGAAAGCCGATGAACGAGCGAAAAACTTCCAAAATCATTGTTTTTTCACCGCTTTGATGTCTCGAAGCGGGCTTTGATTTGCAGCTGAAACAAGGTTGCAATATTTTTAGGCATTTAGTATAATATGAGAAACACAAGTTTGTTGTTTTTACTGCGGGAGGATGGGATTTGGACAGAAAAACCCTACGGGCCCTGGCGCGCAATCTGCCGCTGGTGACCCAATTCGGACTATCGTTGGTTTTGCCGCCGACCCTCTGCTTTTTTGGGGCAAGATGGCTGATGAACCGGTTTGGTCTGGGCAGCTGGGTGCTTCTGATCGCGCTCCTGCTTGCCCTGTCGGCCATCGTTTCGGCATTCGGCCAGTTTTTCCGCTACATGCTCCGGCAGGCGGAGGAAGATGAACGCAGTTATAAGGAGGATGGCCTCTGATGGAGATGGCGCTGGAGGAACTCAAACGCCTGTGGCGGGAGCTTCTGGTTTGCAACCTGCTCCTGCTGGGCGGGCTGCTCCTGCTGGGGCGGGACCTGGTCCCGATCCTGCTGGGTATGGCGCTGGGCAACGGCGCCGCCGCAGCGAACTTTGTGCTGACAGGCATCGCGGCGGAAGAAGCGGTTCAGCTTCCCCCTGATCAGGCCCAGCGAAAGATGGCATCCAGTTATTTTTCCCGGATGCTGATGCTGGCCCTGGTGCTGGCAGCTGGCCTGATCGTTTCCTGGTTTGATCCAATCAGTGTGGTATTTCCACTGTTTTTTGTGAAGATATCGCTCACTGTGGGATATATCTTTTTGGGGAAAGGAGGAAATAAAAATTGAATGGTCCTAAAATACTGTTCTACATTCCGCTGTTTGGCGGTCTGCCTGTAACAGAAACGCTGGTAAACTCCTGGATCGTCATGGCTTTTCTGATCTTGGTGTCGTTGTGGCTGACACATGGCATGAAAAAGAATCACATCAGTAAGCGCCAGGTGATCGTGGAAACCGGCGTGAAGATGCTGTACCAGTTGGTGGGCGATACCATGGGAGAGGATAAGCTCTACTTTACTCCCTACATTGGAACCCTGTTCCTGTTCACCCTCTGTGCCAACCTGATGGGCCTGTTCACCTTCCGTTCACCGACGGCCGACCTGAATACCACAGCAGCCTTTGCAGTGATCTTCTTCGGACTGGTACAGGTATTCTCGATCAAGGCGAATGGTCTGAAAAACCGCATCAAAGGGTTTGCAGAACCGGTACCGGTGGTGCTGCCGCTCAATATTGTGGGTGAATTTTCCACCCCGGTTGCGCTGGCGCTCCGTCTGTTCGGCAACATGGCTTCAGGCATCGTGGTAACTTCCCTGCTGTATCAGGCGCTTACCTGGGTATCCAACCTGGTATTCGGCTCGATCACATCTTTCCCGGTGTTCGCTGTGGGTCTCCCCGCGATCCTGTCCATTTACTTCGACCTGTTTACAGGTTGTATGCAAGCATTCATCATCAGCATGCTGACCATGGTATTTGTAGCCATGGCAATGGATTGATGTATGAAAACATTTTCGCCAAAATACCGCAAACTCCCCTGTGGATTGCGTATTTTAATAATGGGATAATGGAAACAACATGAAGGAGGAAATTATATTATGGAAAAGGCAATTGTACTGGGCTGCTCGGCTCTGGGTGCTGGTATTGCAATGATCGCTGGTCTTGGCCCTGGTATTGGTCAGGGTTTTGCTGCCGGTAAGGCTGCTGAGGCCGTAGGCCGTCAGCCCGAGGCTGCCGGTACCATCACTCGTACCCTGCTCACCGGCTGTGCCGTAGCGGAGTCTACCGGTATCTACTCGCTGCTGATCGCCCTGGTGCTGATCTTCGTTAACCCCCTGGTAGGTATGCTTTAATCCCAAAAGCCAGAATCAACAGCATACTGTAAGGAGGATATAACAGTGAGTCATTTGTTTTTGTCGCTGGGTACCCAGCCGTTCATCAATCTGGACTGGCAGGTCGTAGCACAGCTGCTCAACACTCTTATCCTCTTCCTGATCCTCAAGAAGATTCTCTTTGTAAAGGTGAAGGGATTCATCGATGCCCGACAGACTGAAGTTGACAAGATGTATGCCGATGCCGACACCGCAATGGCCGAGGCTGAGCGCCTGAAGAATGTATACAGCGAAAGCGTGGCAGGCGCCCGGGACGAGGCACAGCGCATTGTAACCGATGCGCGCAAGAGCGCACAGGACCAGGCCGATGCCATTCTGGCAGAAGCCCGCGAACAGGCAGCTGCCCTGCGCGAAAAGGCCGAGGCAGAAATCGTCAGCGAAAAGAAGAAGGCCGTCAACGAGATCAAGGATGAGATTTCGGACATCGCGATCCTGATCGCAGAAAAGGTGGTTGAAAAGGAGATTACTCCTGCCGACCACGAGAAACTCATTGCCCAGTTCATAGACAGAGTAGGTGAATAAGTCATGTCAAGCCTGATCGGTAACCGTTACGGCGAGGCCTTCTTCGAGGCCGGCCGGGATGAAAACTGCCTGGACAGCCTGTATGACGATGTGCGCCTGCTGGAGGGAGTGCTCGAGGACAACGATGATTTTATGAAAATCATGACCGTTCCCTCGATTCCCAAGGAGGAGCAGTCCCGGCTGCTGGATACCATTTTTGAAGGCAGTCTTCAGCCGCTCACCCTCAACTACCTGCACCTGCTGGTGGATAAAAACCGCTTTGGTGGTCTGCAGGATTCGCTGGGAAAGTTTATCGAGCTGTATCGGGAATACAAGGGAATCGTTTGCGCCGTGGCCATCACTGCCGTGCCGATGAGCGAGGAACTCACCGGTCGTTTGCAGGAGAAGCTCGCGGCTGTCACCGGCAAGCAGGTGGAACTGACCTGTGAAGTGGACCCCAGCCTCATCAGCGGCATCCGCCTGCAGATGAACGGGGAACAGTTCGACAGCTCGGTACGCCGCCGCCTGGATAACCTCAAGAAGTCGATGGAGTCGGCTGTATTTTGAGGGATCTGCCGGTGCAGAGACCTTTGGATAAGAAGAATTGTTGTTTTAGCGTTAGTATAAGAGAAAGTTGGTGAGACAATGCAGCTGCGTCCTGAAGAAATCAGTGCCGTGATCAAGGAACAGATCAAGAACTATCGCACCAAGATCGATATGGATGATGTCGGTACAGTTGTCCAGATCGGCGATGGTATTGCCCGCCTGCACGGTCTTGATAAGTGTATGGCGAACGAGCTGCTGGAGTTTGAAGGCGGAGTGTATGCAATGGCACTCAGCCTGGAGGAGGACAGCATCTCTGCTGTTATGCTCGGCAGCAGTGAGAATATCAAGGAAGGCGATACGGTCCGCAGAACCGGTCGTGTCGTTTCGGTTCCGGTCGGCGAAAAGCTGCTGGGCCGCGTTGTCAACGCCCTGGGTCAGCCCATTGACGCCAAGGGCCCCATCGAGGCGGCCGAGATCCGTCCGGTGGAATCCCCGGCTTACGGCATTATCGAGCGCCGCTCGGTATACCAGCCGGTACAGACCGGTATCAAGGCCATCGACTCGATGATCCCCATCGGTAAGGGCCAGCGTGAGCTGATTATCGGCGATAAGCAGACCGGTAAGACTGCCATCGCTATCGATACCATTATCAACCAGCGCGACAAGGACATGATCTGTGTCTATGTCGCCATTGGCCAGAAGAACTCCACCGTTCTGCGTGTAGTAGACAGCCTGAAGAAGAGCGGCGCCATGGATTACACCATCGTTGTGGCTGCGACCGCTTCGGAGCCGGCTCCGCTGCAGTACATCGCCCCCTATGCAGGCGTTACCATGGCGGAGTACTTTATGCAGCAGGGCAAGGATGTCCTCATTATCTATGATGACCTGTCCAAGCATGCGGTGGCTTACCGTGCCATGTCGCTGCTGATCCGGCGCCCGCCAGGCCGTGAAGCTTATCCGGGTGATATCTTCTACATTCACTCCCGTCTGCTGGAGCGCGCAGCCAAGCTCAGCGATGAGCTGGGTGGTGGCTCCATCACCGCCCTGCCTATCATCGAGACCCAGGCCGGCGACGTTTCCGCCTATATCCCCACCAACGTGATCTCCATCACCGACGGCCAGATCTTCCTGGAAACCGAGCTGTTCAACGCCGGTATCCGTCCAGCTGTAAACCCGGGTATTTCGGTATCCCGTGTCGGCGGCTCGGCTCAGATCAAGGCCATGAAGAAGGTATCCGGTTCGCTGAAGCTGCTCTACTCGCAGTACCGCGAACTGCAGGCTTTCTCCCAGTTCGGTTCCGACCTGGATGCCGATACCAAGGCCCGCCTTGCCAATGGTGAGCGCATCGTTGAGGTGCTCAAGCAGCCCCAGAACAGCCCCATCAGCGTAGAGCATCAGGTCATGATCATCTATGCCGTTGTAAACGGCCTGCTGGACGATGTTCAGATCAAGGATATCCCGACTCTCCAGAACGGCCTGTTTACCTATATCGACACCCGTTTCCCGGAGATCACCAAGAGCATTCAGACCACCGGCAATCTCGATGACGAAACAGCTCAGAAGCTGCATGATGCCATCGTAGAGTTCAAGAAGCCGTTCAATCTGGTCAAGTAAATCGTTTGGCAGAGGAGGAGAGAACATGGCAGGAGCCGGTATGAGAGATGTCAAGCGGCGCATCAAGAGTGTGGAAAGCACTATGCAGATCACAAAGGCGATGCAGCTGGTGGCATCCTCCAAACTGCGTCGTGCAAAAGAGCGTGTGGAAACTGCCAGACCTTATTTTAACACCCTCTACGAAACCATTTGTGCCATGGCTGCCGGCAATACCGATAAAACCAATGTGTATACCCGTCCCCGGGAGATCCGGCGCAAGGCCTATGTAGTCATTGCCGGCGACCGTGGACTGGCTGGCGGCTACAATATCAATATCCTGCGCTATGCAGAGAGCCAGATGGATCCGGAAACTGCCCTGGTGATCCCGGTGGGAAAGCATGCAGTGGAGTATTTCAGCCACCGCAGCGAGTACCAGACCCGGGTGTTCCAGGCGTATGCCGAGGTGGAGTCCATCGATCTGGAGCGCAGCTTCGAGCTGGCCCGCCTGCTCACCGAGCTGTTCCGCAATGGCGAAGCAGACGAAGTGGTGCTGGTGTACACCGAATTTGCCTCGATGCTGTCCCAGGTGCCGGCCTGCCGCAAGATCCTGCCGCTTTCCTTTGAGGCGGAGGAGCTGGAGGGCCGCAGCACATCGCAGACCTTTGGCGCAGCAGAATTTGATCCGTCCATCGGGGAAATTATGGCCCGGATCGTGCCCCAGTTTGTGGGCGGCATGATCTTTGGCGCCATTTCCGAGTCCTTTGCATCCGAGCAGGCAGCCCGGCGCACCGCCATGGAAGCTGCCAGCGACAATGCCGAGGAGATGATTGGCTCACTGAGCCTGGCCTACAACCGGGCCCGTCAGGGAGCCATCACCCAGGAGATCACCGAGATCTCCTCCGGATTCGAGGCGCTTCGGTAATAAGGGAAACAAGGTTTTTCACACGAAAGATAGAAATAGTAAAAGAAGGAGGAGATTTTGCAGATGAGTCAGCAGCATGTCGGCACAGTTACTGCGGTAAACGGTCCTGTGCTTGATATTAAATTTGCCGACGGCGCCCTGCCCAATCTGATGAATGCCATCGAAGTAGAACTGGCAGATCAGAAGATCGTGGCAGAGGTAGCGCAGCATCTGGGTGACGATGTTGTGCGCTGCATTGCAATGAGCTCGACCGACGGTATGATCCGCGGCACCAAGGCTGTGGATACCGGCGCGCCGATCTCGGTGCCGGTTGGCAACGCGACCCTGGGCCGGATCTTCAATGTACTGGGTGAGGTCGTGGACAACGGCGCCCCGGTTGAAGCAGAAAAGTGGCCGATCCATCGGGAGGCCCCCAGCTTTGAGGAGCAGGAGGGCGCCACCGAGATCCTGGAAACCGGTATCAAGGTCGTTGACCTGATTTGCCCCTACGCCAAGGGCGGTAAGATCGGTCTGTTCGGTGGTGCCGGCGTTGGAAAAACCGTACTGATCCAGGAACTGATCCACAACATTGCCCAGGAGCACGGCGGTCTGTCGGTATTTGCCGGCGTCGGCGAGCGTACCCGTGAAGGCAATGACCTGTATAACGAGATGGTGGAGTCGGGGGTTATCAATAAG
The DNA here is from genome assembly GCA_934845495.1 of uncultured bacterium. Taxonomy (GTDB): domain Bacteria; phylum Bacillota; class Clostridia; order Oscillospirales; family Ruminococcaceae; genus Avimicrobium. The sequence goes on along the minus strand of CAKWRB010000016.1, from coordinate 561 downwards.
ACCTCCCTGGTGTATGGCCAGATGAACGAGCCGCCAGGGGCTCGTATGCGTGTAGCCCTGACCGGTCTGACCATGGCCGAGTACTTCCGTGATGAACAGAATCAGGATGTACTGCTCTTCATCGATAACATCTTCCGCTTTACTCAGGCGGGTTCCGAGGTATCGGCTCTGCTGGGCCGTATGCCCTCGGCAGTAGGTTATCAGCCCACTCTGGCAACTGAAATGGGTGAGCTGCAGGAGCGCATCACTTCCACTAAGAAGGGTTCCATCACATCGGTTCAGGCCGTTTATGTGCCGGCCGATGACCTGACCGACCCCGCTCCGGCAACCACCTTTGCCCACCTGGATGCCACCACCGTACTGTCCCGTGACATTGCGTCCCAGGGCATCTACCCGGCGGTAGACCCGCTGGATTCCAGCTCCACCATCCTCACCCCCGAGGTGGTTGGTTTCGAGCATTACAATGTAGCGCGTCAGGTTCAGGAGATCCTGCAGCGTTACAAGGAGCTGCAGGACATCATCGCCATCCTGGGTATGGACGAGCTCTCTGACGAGGATAAG
>CAKWRB010000015.1:14653-15124 GCA_934845495.1 uncultured bacterium | reverse complement strand
GGTGGAACAGGCCCTGCTGCGGGTGCCCTCCGGTCGGGTGGTGACCTATGGCGGCCTGGCTCTGCTGGCTGGACGCCCCCGGGCAGCGAGGGTGGTGGGGATGCTCATGGCCCGCAACCCCTATGGGGAACTATTGCCCTGCCATCGGGTGGTATCCGCCTCGGGGGAGCTGTCCAGCCGGTCGTTCCGGGAGGAACAGGCACAGCGGCTCCGGGCCGAAGGGGTTCAGGTGGAAAATTTCCGTGTGGATCTCAGCCGGTATGGCTGGGATGGAATCAGCGAAGAATAAGGGGGGAGAGCTGTGCGTACAAGTGGGGTAGTGATGCCCATTTTCTCATTGCCGTCGGATTTCGGCATCGGGACCCTGGGACGGGATGCCTGTGATTTTATCGATTTTCTGGCTGCAGCGGATGTCCATGTCTGGGAGATCATGCCCATCTGCCACACCGACAGCAGTTTCTCCCCACACAA
>CAKWRB010000015.1:0-14643 GCA_934845495.1 uncultured bacterium | reverse complement strand
ACAATGCCCTCTGCGCCCGGGCGGGGAATCCGCTGCTCATCGACCTGCAGCCCTTTGTGGACTGCGGGGTCTTTTCCAGCCGGGAACTCTCCCGGATGGACTGGGGGCGGGACCGGGCCAAGATCAGCTACCCCAAGGTGGCGGCAGCCAAGTACAAGGCGCTGGAGATGGTATTCGATGCCCTGGGCTCCCAGCCGGACAGCAAGTTTGACCGTTTCCGGGAGGAGAACCGGGATTGGCTGGAGGACTATGCCCTCTTTGCCTCCATCTATGAGCAGTTCCAGTGTCTGCCGCTTCCGCTCTGGGGCGAGGGGGTGGCCCATCGCCTCCACACAGAGCTGGATCGGCTGCGCATCCGGCTGGATCGGCACATCCGGTTTTATGAATATCTCCAGTACCTGTTCTACGAGCAGTGGGGGCAGCTCCGCACCTATGCTGCCCAGCGGGGTGTGCGGATCATGGGGTCGATGACCTTCCTGCTGCCCGAGACCAGTGTGGAGTTGTGGACCGATCCGGCCGCCAACGATGTGAGCTTCCGGGATGCCTTTGCCGACCGCTGGAAGCAGCGCCTGGGCTGGAGCCGACGACTCTACGACATCACCAAGGTCTATCACCGGGTGGATGGGCAGGAGGTCTTTGCCTTCTATGAACCCAGCTGGGTCACTTCGGACGACTTCTGTGAGACGCTGCTGCAGATCGGCCGGGCCTCGGCTGGAGATCTGGCAGCTGCCGGGCGCTATACCCATGCCTTCCAGAAGGGGTTTGGTGAACAGGCCGCTGGCCGGCACCTGCCCCACTGGTACGACCGTTCGGCCATTGCCTATGTGGGCACCTGTTCGGACGATACCATCCGGGGCTGGATCAAGACCCTGGACAAGACTGCGGCACAGGATGTCAACGAGTACATCGGCACAGCCCTGCCCCGGGATCAGGCCTGGTCGGTGCTGCGCACCATGTGGATGAGCCAGGCAGCCATTGTGCTGGCGCCGGTACAGGACTTTCTGGAACTGGGCAGCGCCACCCGGCTCACCGGGTTTGAAAATCCGGCAGACAACTGGACCTGGCGGCTGCGCCGGGGCAGCCTGACCAACCGATTGGCCCAGCGCATTGCCCGCATGAACCGTCTCTTTGACCGGGGCGGCCGGCCATAAATCCAGCGGTCCGCCATAACGAAAAGCAAAACAGCCTGTCCGCAGATCCGGGTTCCCGGGGCGGACAGGCTGTTTTTGGATGGGCTTACGGCATCGGGGGATCTACAACATCTGAAAGCAGGGTGTGCAGCACCGAATCCCGGGCAAAGTAGTCGGGAGAGGCTGCAAAGAGCTTGCCCGAGGAGAGCTCCAGGCCGGGCAGCAGCGGCAGAATCAGCGAGATGGTGGTGCCATATCCCTCCCGGAAGGAGGCCATCACCCGTCCGCCGGACTGTTCCAGGATCATACGCGTCACAGTGAGGCCCAGCCCCAGGGAACGGTGGCTTTCGTCCAGACTGAAGAAGGGCTCAAAGACGCGCTCAGTGTACTCGGCTGGCAGGCTGGGGCCGTTGTCGGTTAAGGTGATGACTGCCTCATTGCCGCTCTTCCGCAGCGAAAGGCGCAGGGTGGCGGATTCGCTTTCGATCAGAGCCTTCAGACTGTTGTTCACCAGATTGAGCACAGCACAGTCCAGCTGATGGGGATCGATGTAGATCGCCAGGGCCTCCTTGCAGAATTTATCCGAGTAGTTGATGCCGGGCAGCGGACGCAGTTTGGAGGTCAGTGCCCGGGAGAGGTCCTCCAGGTGGGTGGTCAGGTTCAGAGAGACAGGTTCTCCGGGCTGTCCAGCCGACAGCCGGGCATAGAGTTCCAGGTTTTCCCCGGATGCCAGTAAACGCTGGCAGTCCCGGTTGATCTGCCGGATCATGGAATACCCTTCTTTATCCTCATAGAGTTCGGCCACATTGCACAGCCCCAGCACTGCTGAAAACAGGCTACCGCTGATCTGGTGCAGGTGCTTGTTCCCTGCCAGGATTGCCGGCATCAGGTCAGGAGTTCCGGCCTGTTGGGCACCGGGCAGATAGGTGATCAGAAATGGGCCGCTGTTACTGACCGGTACAACGGTGAGGGTGTAAAAGTTCAGCGAGACGGTCTGGTAGGGCATCAGCGCCCCGGAGTTTTCGGAAAGGCGGGAAGCGGTTTCCCGTACTGCTGCTGCGGACCAGCCCTCCCCAGGGAATAGCCGGGCCAGATACAGGGCGGCAGAATTCTGCCAGAGAACGGCTCCGCTGGCATCGTAGAGCGCAGCCGGGAGATTGGTGTTGGAATAGAGTGCCTTGATCTGTTCGATGGAAGCGGGAGTTTGCTGCATAGTCCTATCCTCCACAGTGTAGTCAACCGGAATATACTATAACCCGTGAGGTGCGGATTTATAAACCGGAGCATGTCGAAATTTGTCGAACCCAACTATATACCATTATTATACAAAAGACAAGGGGCTATTTCAACCTGGCATTGGAACTTCTGCCGGGGCTTTTGGGGATACTGCGGGATATTTTCGAATATATTGAAAATTTCCGGGAAATCGGCTACAATAGCCATAGGCTTATAAACCGTGAAACTGTGGATAGGAGTGTTTTATAACATGGCAGTGAAAATTGGCATCAATGGGTTTGGCCGCATCGGCCGTCTGGTATTCCGTGCAGCAGTAGCCCAGCCGGAAAAGTACGAAATCGTCGGCATCAATGACCCGTTTGTAGATCTGGACTACATGGTATACATGACCAAGTACGACAGCATCCATGGCCATTTCGACGGCGAAGTAAAGGCAGAGGACGGCAAGCTGATCGTCAACGGACGGGAAGTGGCTGTCTATGGCTGCATGAACCCGGAGGAGATTCCGTGGAGTGAGTGCGGCGCAGAGTATATTGTGGAATCCACCGGCGTGTTCACCACCACCGAAAAGGCTTCAGCTCACCTCAAGGGCGGTGCCAAGAAGGTTGTGATCTCGGCCCCTGCCAAGGATAAGGATACCCCCACCTTTGTAATGGGCGTCAATGAAGAAGTTTACACCCCGGATATGACCGTTGTGTCCAATGCATCCTGCACCACCAACTGTCTGGCTCCGCTGGCTAAGGTCATCCACGATACCTTTGGCATCGAGGAAGGCCTGATGACCACCGTTCACTCCACCACCGCCACCCAGAAGACCGTGGATGGTCCTTCCAAGAAGGACTGGAGAGGCGGACGCGCTGCTTCCGGCAACATTATCCCCTCCTCGACCGGCGCTGCCAAGGCCTGCGCTCTGGTAATCCCCTCGCTGAAGGGCAAGCTGACCGGTATGTCCTTCCGCGTGCCCACCCTGGATGTATCGGTGGTAGACCTCACCGTCCGTCTGGCTCGGGATACCACCTACGAGGAGATCTGCGCTGCCATCAAGGAGGCCAGTGAAGGCAAGATGAAGGGCATTCTCGGCTACACCGATGAGGCTCTGGTTTCCAGCGACTTCATCGGCGATCCCCGCACCTCCATCTTCGACGAGAAGGCCGGTATCATGCTCAACTCCCGCTTTGTAAAGCTGGTGAGCTGGTACGATAACGAGTGGGGCTACTCCAACAAGGTACTGGAGCTCATTGGCCACATGTACGAGGTTGACCACAAGTAAGGTCTTTTAAAACCCAACACAGCCCTGACGGTTTCTGCTGTCAGGGCTGTGTTTTTTTAGGAGAAAATCGACTGGAACATTGCCACCAGCATGAAAATTGCGAACAGAATCGGCAGAAAAGCGAGTGCATGGATAAAGATATTTACAAGACCTTCAAAAAAGGTGTCAGCTGCCTGAGGGGATTTGATACCATTAAAAAGCACATAATGCTTAAAATAATAAGTACGAACATAAGAGCACCTCTCCCGAACTTGTAACTGAAAGTATAATTGTATTATAAAGCAAATAAATTATCATTATAAGTATAATAGTACTCAAATTTTGTTTTAACTGCTGCTCTTCTGCACTATCCTAAACGGGAGAGGTGAAGCAAGATGGCAGTGGATTATAATCTCATTGGAAAACGGATTGCCGAGCTGCGCAAAAGCCGGGGCATGACCCAGGCAAGTCTGGCAGAAAAAGCAGAAATTACCAATAATTTTCTCTCCCATATTGAACGCAGCTATTCCATTCCCAGTCTGGAAACACTGGTGCGGATCTGCGATGCGCTGGAGGTTACACCGGATGCCATCCTGCTTGGGACCGCGACAGAGCATACAGCCTATCTGGCAGAGGAGTTTACTGAAAAGTTCCTGGCCTGCACTCCCGCACAGAGGCGTTTTATTCTGGAGATGGTGGAGGCTCTGAACCGGGAAAATCTGAAATAAACCAATAAAAACCGCCCGGCCTGTGCAAATGCAGGTCGGGCGGTTTGATTGTTTGGGGATTATTCCGAGAAGGCGCCGGGGGTTCCCCGGAGGCCGTGGTCATACAGAGCTTCGCACAGGGCGCCGAACTGCTCCATCGAAAGCTGCTCGGCCCGGGCTGTGGCCGGGATTCCCGCCGCCTCCAGCAGAGCGGTCACTTCGGCCTTGGGAAGGTGGAAGAAGCCGCTCACACAGTTGGGCAGGGTTTTCCGCCGCTGGGAAAAGGCAGCCTTCACCGTCTGGAAGAAGAGCGCCTCGTCCCGGACCCGGACAGCCGGTTCGGGCAGCAGGTCCAGCCGAATGACAGTGGAGTCCACATCAGGCGCAGGCATAAAGCTGCCCCGGCTCACCTGGAACAGCACCGACGGGGTGCAGTAGTAGCGCAGGGCAATGCTGATGGCGCCCACTTCCCGGGTGCCAGGCTCAGCGGTCAGCCGGGCGGCGGCCTCCTTCTGCACCATGACGGTGATGGAGCGGATGGGCAGCTTTTCCTCCAGCAGATACATCAGAATGGGCGAGGTGATATAGTAAGGCAGGTTGGCGCAGACCGCCACCTCCATACCGGCAAATTCCTCGGCGATGAGCTGGTGCAGGTCCACCTTGAGCACATCGTTATTGACAATTTTGATGTTGCCAAAATCGGCCAGGGTCTCGTCCAGAATGGGGAGCAGGCGGCTGTCGATCTCCACGCAGACCACCTTGTCAGCCCGCTTGGCCAGCTCGGCAGTGAGTACACCGATGCCGGCGCCGATTTCAATCATACCGGTGCCCGGTGCGGCGCCGCCCAGCTCGGCCATACGGGGGCAGACCGATGGATTGATGAGAAAATTCTGGCCCAGGGCCTTGGAAAAGGTGAAGCCATAGCGGGTAAGCAGATCCCGGATCACCGAAATATTGGACAGATTCTGCATGATGTCCTCCTGAAACCGGCTGCAGCCGGGAATTTTTAAGTATAGGACTATTGTATCATAAAAAGCCCGGCGACGGAACGGGGAGATTGCAGCAGATGACTTGCAGAGCAGCGAAATTTGCCGTACAATAGGAGAAAATAAATTTTGTTATCAATAGGGAGCGAGGACTGTCATGCGCCGCGACAAACTGAATTATTATCTGGATATTGCCGAGACCGTTCTGGCACGGGGAACCTGCCTGCGCCGGAATTTTGGAGCAATCATCGTCAAGAACGATCAGATCATCTCCACTGGCTATGTGGGTGCGCCCCGAGGCCGGAAAAACTGCTGCGACCTGGGGTACTGCACCCGGGAAAAGCTGCAGATCCCCCGGGGAGAGCGCTATGAGCTGTGCCGCTCGGTCCATGCCGAGGCCAATGCCATCATCTCCGCCTCCCGAATGGATATGCTGGGCTCCACCCTGTTCCTGGTGGGCCGGGAAGTGCAGAGCGGTGAATATGTCCAGGGTGCCAACCCCTGCGCCATGTGCAAGCGCATGATCATCAATGCCGGTATCGAAACCGTGGTGATCCGGGACGATAAGGAGCATTTCCGCGTCTACGATGTACACAACCAGTATATTCTGCAGGACGAATCCCTGGAGGAGACCCGGGGATACTGATCCAAAGAATCAGCCCGAGGACCTTCCCGTGTGGGGAGGTTCTTTTTCTGTAATTTTGAACATATTGAAAACGAAGGGGCAGGAAAATTGAACCGCTGATGGGAGTGTGCTATAATTACTTTCGCAGAAAATGCCCGGCTTTTTCCACTGCCATGCACCGGAGAGAGCGGGCCGGAACGCAGTGGGCTTCGATCACAGCGGTATAAAACCGGCGGCCCTGCACAGGATAGAGGTGAAAAACCGGAATTTTGTGCAGAGGAGGCACCGGAATGAAACAGGACCAGAAGCCCAAAAGCTGTGAGGAGGCAGAGGAGGAGCTGCTTGCCGATCGCCGGGAGGAACAGGATCAGCAGATCGTGAAAACCGGATCGGTGACACCGGCTGGCGGAAAGTACGCGATCCACTGTCTGACCATCATCGGGCAGGTGGAGGGGCACTATATCCTTCCCCCACAGAACAAGACCACCAAGTACGAGCATGTGATCCCCCAGCTGGTGGCGATCCAGCAGGACCCCCAGATCGAGGGGCTGATCGTGATCCTCAACACCGTCGGCGGCGATGTGGAGGCCGGCCTTGCCATTGCCGAACTCATCGCCGGCATGAACAAGCCCACCGTATCGCTGGTGCTGGGCGGCGGACACTCCATCGGGGTGCCGCTGGCGGTCAGTGCCCGGCAATCCTTTATTGCGCCGTCGGCCACCATGACCATCCATCCGGTGCGGATGAACGGCCTGGTGCTGGGCGTCCCCCAGACCCTCTCCTATTTTGACAAGATGCAGGAGCGGATCGTCCGCTTTGTCTGCGACAATTCCTCCATCACACCCAGCCGGTTCCGGGAGCTGATGATGACCACCGGTGAACTGATGATGGATGTGGGCACTGTCCTGGACGGAGAAGCCGCCGTGGAGGAGGGGCTCATCGATCATCTGGGTGGCCTGGCCGAGGCCATCGACTGCCTGTATGAGCTGATCGAGCAGGAGCGTAGCCTCCGGGACGAGGAGGGGAGAGCATGATCCTCTACACCCCGATCCCTTTGGAGGCGGTGTTCCCGGAAGAGCGTCCGGAACAGGTGTTTCTCGAGCGGAATGGCCGTTTTCTTTCCGGTGTGAAAACCGGGGAGGGGCTGCAGCTCACCCGGCTCGAGTCCACCTGCCCTGCCGACTATCTCCGGCAGGACTGGCAGCCCGGCGCCGTTCTGCCGACCGTTTTCCACCCTTAAAGTGAGTACACGCCCCGGAGGCTGTTCCGGGCATGGCAATAGAAGAGAAAGCCCGGCGGCCAGCTCTGTGCTGCCGGCAAGTTTTACATAACCGGAGGTATCTTATGTCTGTATGGCAAGCAATTCTGCAGGGAATCATTCAGGGGCTCACCGAGTTTTTGCCGGTGTCCAGCTCCGGGCATCTCTCCATCTTCCAGTATTTCACCGGTCTTTCCGGGGAGAGCGGGGCCTTTTTCTCCATTGTTCTGCATCTGGGCACCCTGTTTGCAGTGGTGATCGCCTTCTTCCCCACCATCTGGGGGCTGATTCAGGAAGCCTTTGCCATGCTGGGGGATCTCTTCCGGGGGCGCTTCAGTTTCCGGCGGGTCACACCCCGGCGCAAGATGATCTTCCTGCTCATCGTTTCGCTGCTTCCGCTGGTGTTTGTAGTGTTTCTCAAGGACTTTTACGAGAGCTTTTCCACCGATGACGGAATCATTGCGGAGGGGCTCTGCCTCATCGTCACTGGTATCCTGCTCACCCTGGCCTGCCGCTGTTCCAACACCGGCAAAAATGCCGCCAGCATGAAGTACAGCGATGCACTTGCCATCGGCATCGCCCAGGCCATTGCCCCCATGCCGGGCATCTCCCGGTCGGGCTCCACTGTGTCGGTGGGCATGATGATGGGTCTTGGCAAGAAATTTGCCGTCACCTTCTCCTTTATTATGGGAATCCCGGCGGTGTTGGGTGCTGTGATCCTGGAGATCCCCGAGGTGGTGGAAAACGGCCTCACCCTGCCGCTGCACATCGGCCTCATCGGCTTTGTCACCTCGCTGGTGTTCGGCCGGCTGGCCATTGCGCTGGTCAACCGGCTGGTGGTGAGCGATAAGTTCCGCTACTTTGCCTACTACACTCTGATTGCCGGTTCTATCGTGGTGGTCCTTGGAATCATTGAGCTGTTTTCGGGCCATGTGATCCAGCAGACCATCATGGGGATGCTGGCATAGCGTTGTTCCGATCTTTATTCGGCGGGCAGTCCTTTGCGGCTGTCCGCCGTTTTGTTTCACCCTTGGTTCGACTCCTGATTTGTGTTATACTAAACAGGATAGATCGGATCGTTTTTTTCGATCCGGAAGCAAAAAAGAGGAGGCCCATCGTTTCATGGCATCTGGCACAAAAAAATCCACAACCAAAAAATCCACTGGACGACGCCGGGAGAGCGCCAAGGCGCGGGAAGCCCGGCTGCGTGCCCAGCGGCAGACCCGTGCCATCATCCTGATGGCGGTGGGGCTGCTGTTCTGTGCTTTGGTGTTCCTGCCCGGGGAGGGCATCTGGAACACGGCACACAAGGCAATGTTCGGCCTGCTGGGGATCGTGGCCTGGGGAGCGGCACTGATCCCGGTTTATCTGGCAGCGACCCTGGCTTCGGACAAGCGGTACACCGCCTTCCGGTTCCAGGCAGCTCTGCTGGCTGTGCTGGCTGTACTGGTTGCTGCCATGATCCAGGCCGGCGGCGGCACCGTCCCGGAGAGCAAGAAGCTGATGGAGATGATCCCCGATCTTTATGCCCAGGGCATCGCCATGAAGGGCGGCGGCCTGATCGGTTCGCTGCTGGCTGTGCCGCTGGTGACGGCTTGCGGCCGGATGGCCGCCCTGGTGATCCTGGGGCTGGGCATCTTCATCTGTCTGATGTTCCTGACCGGTTCCACCCTGGGCGGTCTCTACTCCGGTGTGGTGGAAAAACCCGCCCGGAAGGTGAGCGCTGCCTACAACGATGCCGTGGATACCCTGAGCCAGCGCATCGCAGAAGCCGAGCCCCGGCGCCCGCGGTTCAACATCGATGTGCCCATGCCCACCAAGCCGCCGGCGGATCCGCTGGCGGAGGAGGAGCCGCTTCCCCTGGAGGAGCCCGGCGCCCGTCATGCCCTGAACGAGGCAGCCCGGCGCTTCTTCTCGCCCGATGTTCCGCTGCAGTCGGACCGCCGGGAGGTTTCTGCCACAGCGGAAGCCTTTGGAGACGGCCATCTGGAACTCCCGGTGGAGGAGACCGCCGCCCCGGTGACCCCCTTCGTTCCGGCTGAGCCGGAGGCAGTGGAGGAGCAGCCGGAGACACAGTATATGCCGATGGAGGCAGTTCCGGCAGCTCCGGCAATGCAGGAGGAGTCGGAGCTGGAGGTGCCGGAGGAGCCGGACCACGAATACATCGACGAGATCATCCGCCGCATGGCCCAGAAGCAGGCCGCTGCCCGGGAGCAGAATCGGGAAGAACCCCCGGCTGCACCGGCAGTACAGCCCACTGTGGAAGCGGCGCCGGCACAGGCCCCCGTGCAGACCCAGGCACCGGTTCGGGAATCGGCGGCGGTAGCTGCCCCGGCAGCTGTCCAGCCGGAGCGCAGCTATGTGTTCCCGTCGGTGACCCTGCTCAATGAGCCCCAGCCCCGGAACACCGCTCTGGACGGCGAACAGCTCAAGCAAAATGCCCAGCGCCTGGTGGATACCCTCCAGAGCTTTGGCGTGCAGACCCGGATCATCGACATCAGTCGGGGGCCGGCTGTCACCCGGTACGAGCTGCAGCCCTCTGCCGGTGTGAAGATCAGCAAGATCACCAACCTGGCAGACGATATTGCCCTGAATCTGGCGGCATCGGGTGTGCGCATTGAGGCGCCCATCCCCGGCAAGCCGGCTGTGGGCATCGAAGTGCCCAACAAGGATATTTCCACTGTCACCCTGCGGGAGGTTATCGACTCGGGTGCCTTTGTAGAGGCCAAGAGCAAGCTCTCGGTGGCGCTGGGCCGGGATATTGCCGGCAACCTGATGCTGGCAGATCTGGCCAAGATGCCCCATGTGCTCATCGCCGGTGCCACCGGTTCGGGTAAATCGGTGTGCATCAACTCCATCATCATGAGTATCCTCTACAAGGCCACCGACGAGGAGGTCAAGCTGCTGATGATCGACCCCAAGGTGGTGGAACTGGGCATCTACAATGGCATTCCGCACCTGCTGGTGCCGGTGGTCACCGACCCGAAAAAGGCAGCCGGTGCCCTCAACTGGGCGGTGGGCGAGATGCTTCGCCGGTACAAGACCTTTGCGGAAAACAATGTCCGGGATCTGGAGAGCTACAACGAGATGGCCCGCAGCCACGAGACCCTGCCCACCATGCCGCAGATCGTCATCATCATCGACGAGCTTTCCGACCTGATGATGGCTGCTCCCAAGGATGTGGAAGATGCCATCTGCCGTCTGGCCCAGATGGCCCGTGCGGCAGGAATGCACCTGGTGATTGCCACCCAGCGTCCGTCGGTGGATGTTATCACCGGTATCATCAAGGCCAATGTTCCCTCCCGAATCGCCTTTGCGGTGTCCTCGCAGGTGGACTCCCGCACCATTCTGGATGCTGGCGGCGCGGAAAAGCTGCTGGGCCGCGGCGATATGCTCTATGCGCCGGTGGGTTCGCCCAAGCCGGTGCGTGTTCAGGGCTGTTTTGTGTCCAATAAGGAAGTGGAACGGGTGGTGGACTTCATCAAGGAGGGCCAGACCCATACCTATGACAACCAGGTTATGGAAGAGATCGAAAAGAATGTCCCGGCCGAGAAGGGCGCCAAGTCCTCCTCCGGTGAGGATGGCGGCGGCTTTGACGACCACGACGACCTGCTGATGGATGCCATCGAGTGCGTGGTGGAAGCGGGACAGGCCTCCACTTCGATGATTCAGCGCCGGCTCAAGGTGGGCTATGCCCGGGCCGGACGGTTGGTGGACGAAATGGAGGAGATGGGGATCGTGGGCCCGTTTGAAGGCTCCAAGCCCCGGCAGGTGCTCATCAGCAAGGAACGCTGGTATGAGATGAAATTGCAGAAATCAGAATAAGACGAGGAAACTATGGCAAAGCGAAGAAAAAATAAAGGCGGATTGGCAGCGGCGATCCTCTGCCTGTTTATGGCGGCGGTCACCCTGATGCAGGGAGGCCGTGTTGACCTTCCGGCGGTATCCGATGCTCTGGATGAGGTGGGCGATGCCCTCTCTTCGATGGGGCAGGTTCCGGCTGAACCGGTGGAGGGATTGTTTGAACTGGTAGCACTGGACATTGGCCAGGGGGACAGCTTCCTGCTGCGGACCAAGGAAAAGGCAGTGCTCATCGACACCGGTGAGGCGGAGTATGCCGACGAAGTGCTGGAGGTACTGGACCGGTATGGGGTGGAACAGCTGGACCTGGCCATTGCCAGCCACATGCACTCCGACCACATGGGCGGTATGGCCGATGTGATCGATGCGGTTCCGGTCAAGACCTTTCTGATGACCGAACTGCCCGAATCGATGACCCCCACCAGCCGGGTGTATGAAAATCTGCTCACTGCGCTGGAGCAGAGCCCGGAGACCGAGGTGGTACCGGCCCGCCCTGGCGACACCTACCCTCTGGGAGAGGGCGTGACCCTGACGATCCTGGGGCCGGTGGCGGAGTATGATGACCTCAACCTCACCTCGGTGGTGTGCCGGGTGGATGCCGGTGACCGCTCCTTCCTCTTCACCGGGGATATGGAAAAGCAGGCGGAACAGGACCTGATCCGGGCGGGAGCCGATCTCTCGACCGATGTACTCAAGGTGGGGCACCATGGGGCCAACACCTCCAGCACGGCCGCCTTCCTGGAAGAGGTGGATCCGGTCTGCTCGGTAATCTCGGTGGGCGAGGGCAATTCCTACGGCCACCCCAAGGCACCGGTACTGGAACGGCTGACTGAGTATGGGCCGGTGTACCGCACCGACCTGCTGGGCGAGATCCGGGTCTGCACCGATGGGGTCGCCCTGTGGGTGGAGAGCGAGAACGGCGAGCGGGAAGACCTGCTGTAAGGAGGAAAAACGATGCTGGTGATCGATCGGATCGAGGGGGGCATTGCCGTCTGCGAGGGCGGCAAAGGCCGGGTAGAACTGCCGGTACAGTCGCTGCCGGATGGTGCGCAGGAGGGGGACTGCCTCTGCCTGCAGGAGGGCGTCTGGCAGATCGACCGGGAGGAGACGCTCCGGCGGCGGCAGCAGAACCACAGCCGGGCAGCCGGACTGTTTGCCCGAAAGCCCCGGCAGAAATCCGAATAGAAGTAAAAAAGGTATGGTCCGAATGGACCATACCTTTTTTATATAGGGGAGAGGCAGAAAAAGCCCTGGATCGTACCGGAGCTTTTGTGGTCAGCTTACAGGAACTGGGTGCCGTTGATTTCCAGTTTGAAGGACAGCCCCAGGTATTCGGCGGCACGCTTGGAGAGCATCATGCGGGTGAGGAAGATCTCGAAGTAATCCATAACGGCGCAGATGCTGGTGTCGATGGAGAGGATCAGCGAGATGGTGCCGGCGCTGCGGTTGAGGATCAGCGAGGACTTTTCCACCGCATAGTTGACCCGGTCGTGGATATCAAAGGCGGTGTTCTCCTTGTTGCGGACCCGACTGCGGCGCACATCGCTCTTATCGGCCAGGATCACCGCGGCGGCAATGGCATTGACCGGGAAGGCTGTGCTCTCGTCGTGGTGGCCGATGGCCGACACCACATAGCCCACCTCCTTGGCAGGCATTCCCATGGCGGTGAGCAGCTGGAAGGCCATGATGGCGCCGGACTGGGCATGGTCGGCCCGGTTGACCACATTGCCGATGTCGTGCAGGAAGCCGGAGATGCGGGCCAATTCCACGGTGCGCTCATCGTAGCCCAGGGCAGTGAGGATCTCGGCGGCGCCTTCTGCCACCTTGGTCACATGGCCGAAGGCGTGCTTGGTGTAGCCCATGGCAGCCAGGTTGTGATCGGCGCGGCGGATGTATTCCCGGATGGTTTCATCGTTCTTGATGCGTTCAAATGTAATTGGTTCCAAATAAAATCGATTCTCCTTTCATGCTGCATGGCAGCCTTGTGTTATGACAAAAATCCCGGTCCACAGCCGGGAGAGCAGGGTCCTGCGAGGGGCCGGAACAGTCCGGTTAACCCTATTATAACAGTCCGGAACAGCTTTGCACAGAGAGTTCTGTCAACTGTCACGCAGAGTTCACATAAAAGTTCCCCTCACTGGGAATATTGGAAGGGAATGGATTGATTTTACCGGGTCAGGGTGTTATTCTGGACATAGAAAAAACACCCCATGAAGAGGAGGAGTCCCGATGAGCTGGCGCAGCAGACAGAAACACGACCGGCGCACCCTGCGCCAGAAACTCTCCCTGCGCAAGGTCCTGCGCGTACTGTGCAGCCGCATGGTGGTGATCGGGGTGCTCATTGTTTTGCAGCTGGCCTTTCTGCTGGCGCTGCTGGTGGCATTGGAGGGACGGGTGGTCTATGCCTATCCGCTGATGGTGGCACTCAGCGTGGGGGTGTCGGTCTGGGTGGTCACCGGGGAGGCCAACCCCGCCTACAAGCTCAGTTGGGTGCTGCTGATTTCGGCTGTGCCGGTGTTCGGCGGCCTGTTTTACCTCATGTTCGGCAACCAGCGCACCCCCGATGACCTCAAGGCGCGCATCCAACAGTTTTACGATGCCACCATCCAGCGGGTGCGTCCCAACTTCCGCTGCTGGGAGGAGCTTTCCGGCATCGATCGGGATCTTGCCACCGAGGCCGCCTACATTGAAAACGTATCCGGATTCCCGGTATGGGATGGCACCCAGGGGGAGTATTTTCCCATTGGGGAGGCCTTTTTCGAGTCGCTCAAGGAGGAACTGCAAAAGGCGGAGAAGTTCATCTTTATGGAGTACTTCATTATCCAGGAGGGGCAGATGTGGGATCCCATTCTGGAGATCCTCCGAAAGAAGGCCGCTTCGGGGGTGGAAGTGCGCCTGCTCTACGACGATGTGGGCACACTGAAAACCCTGCCCAACAACTACCGCTTCACCCTGGAAAAAGCCGGGATCCGAACCGCCATCTTCAACCCCTTCCGCCCCCACCTGAATATGGGCATGAACTACCGGGATCACCGCAAAATCACGGTGATCGACGGCAACATCGGCTACTGCGGCGGACTGAACCTGGCCGATGAATACATCAACGCCTACGAAAAGCACGGCCACTGGAAGGATACCGCTGTGATGCTCCGGGGGCAGGCCGTGTGGAACCTGACCCTGATGTTTCTGATGATGTGGCAGTTCACCACCACGGTGGAAACTGACTTTGACCGGTACCGCCCCACCCTGACAGTGCCGGGGGATGGGTTTGTGCAGCCCTTTGGCGACAGTCCGCTGGACAACCTCAATGTGTCCGAAACGGCCTATATGCAGATCATCAACCGCGCCCACGACTATGTCTACATCACCACCCCCTACCTGATCCTGGACAACGAGATGGTGACGGCGCTCATCAACGCAGCTCAGAGCGGCATCGATGTGCGTATCATCACTCCCCATGTGGCGGACAAGTGGTATGTGCATCCGGTCACCCGCTCCTATTACGGGCAGCTGATCCGGGGCGGTGTGAAGATCTACGAGTAAACCCCCGGGTATATCCACTCCAAGATGTTTGTATCGGACGATCAGTTG
>CAKWRB010000014.1:5466-15661 GCA_934845495.1 uncultured bacterium | reverse complement strand
CGGGTCCTGAATGCCGATGACCCAGGCCGATTTGCTGCCATCCGCCGGTGCATCCATCACCCGGATGTTGCCGCCGCTGCTCATGGCAAAAGAGGTGAACCCGTCGGCGTAGAGCTGTTGGGCAATCCGCTCGGTGGCATATCCCTTGGCCACTGCCCCCAGATCCAGCGAGGCCTCCGGGTCGGTGAGATAGACCGTTCCGGCCTCCCGGTCGATGACCAGGTTCCTGATGTCGGTGTGCCGGGCTGCGGCTTCCAGCTGCTCCATGGGGGGCAGCTTCCCTTCGGTGGTGCCAATGTACTGCTCCCGGTAGTTGTGCCAGATTTCCAGCACCGGGCCCATGCAGACATTCACCGCCCCCTGGGACTGCTCTTCCCACTCGATGCACTGCTCCAGCAGGTCCAGCAGCGGCTCATCTACCTGCACCGGCGCGATGCCTGCATTGTCATTGATGGTTTTGACATTGTTGATCCCCTCGTAGCTGTTATAACGGTCAAAGAGCTGATTATAATAGACAAGCAGCTCGTGCATCTCCTCGGAATAACGATCGAACTCCATGCCGGTGCGGGTGTAGCCCACATTCTGCACGATGGTATCAAAGGTATCCATATACGAGATCCGGTACCGGCTCCACTCCGACTCCGGCTCTGTCCCTGTTCCGGCAAGGCAGCCGGTCAGCAGCAGGATCGAGGCCAGGGCAGCAGCAGTGATTTCACGGATGGTCCTAAACTTCATCAAATCACAAATCCTTTATCGTATAATCTCGGTCCGGCTGCCCTTGCGGACAGGCAGACTTAATAAATATTATACCGCAGACTGTTGCGACTTTCAAAACAAATATTTTTATAGCAGATTTCTCCGATGCCGATCATAGGCAAAACAACTATTTTATATGATATTTTTATTGCAATACTAACAAAAAAATGTCCAAGTCATACATCTGCGCTAAAATTGCTTGATTTCAGGGCACAGTTTCGCTATAATTTATACAGTTAGTGGTATCTTTTCCGATACCATAAAAATTAGCGTAATGTTAAGGGAGGATTTTTTACAATGAAGAAGATCGTTGCTATCACTCTGGCTCTGCTGGTTCTGGCTGGTTGCTCTTCCGAGACCTACAAGTCCGGTCTGGGTATGGTAAACTCCATCGGCAGCTCCAAGGCTGCTACTGAGGAGGCCGCTGGCCTGGCTCAGGCTGATGTTACCGCTGCTTCCGTTATGCTGGACTCCAAGAACACCATCGTTGGTATTTCCTTCGATGTAGTTCAGACCAAGGTTAACTTCGACGCTACCGGCGCCATCACCACCGACCTGGCTACCGAGTTCAAGACCAAGAAGGAGCTCAAGGAAGACTACAACATGAAGGTTGCTTCCCCCATCGGCAAGGAGTGGTACGAGCAGATCGACGCTCTGGAGAAGTATGCTATGGGCAAGACTGCTGAAGAGTTCGTTGCTACCCCCACCAAGGCTAAGGACGAGCATCACACCGCTGTTCCGGATGTAGAGGACCTGGCTTCTTCCTGCACCATGGACATCGGCTCCTTCCTGGCTGCTGCTGAGAAGGCTGTTGCCAACGCAAAGTAAGGTTTCTTACGAAGTTATAAAAAGCACCGGAGTATTCCGGTGCTTTTTTCTTGTGCCAAACTGTAAAAACTCCCCTTGGGCCGCAGCGCCAAAAGGGGAGTTTTTTGCTATTCTGCTGTAACGGCCTCCGCAAACCGGTTTTCCACCAGGTCGTCGTACGAGACCCGTTCCTTCAGCTGTCCGGCCTGCTGCATGATGTCCTGGAGTTTTTCAAACCCTGGCCGGCTCATCACCGGGGTGTGGGCCCAGGCATCGATGGCCTTGTAGTTTTCCACCACCGAAATCATCACCGCTGGATCGGTATCGGCAAAATAGGGCTGGAGCACCTCGGCCACCTCCTCGGGGGAGTGCTCCTCCACCCACTTCTGTCCCCGGTAGATCGCCCGGGTAAAGCCCTCAAACAGCTCCGGCTCCTCCGCAAGGCGGCTGCCTGCCGCAAAGTAGGCGGTGAAGGGGATCTCGCCCCCGGCCTGCCCCACCGAAGCCAGGATATGTCCCTGCCCCTGCAGCTCCATGGCCGAGGCGGTGGGCTCAAAGATGGTGACATAGTCGCCGGTACCCGCTGCAAATGCCGCCGCCATCATCGAAAAATCCACGCTGTCATCAAACAGCAGATCCTCGCCGGGAACCAGGCCATGCTCCTGCAGCACATACTCCAGGGTCATGTAGGGCACACCGCCCTTCCGGCCCGGCAGCAGATGGCTTCCCTGGAGATCCTCCCACTGAAAGTCCTCCTTCGGCTCCCGGCCCACCAGGAAGGAACCATCCCGCTGGGTGAGCTGGGCAAAGACCTGGGGATAGTCCTGCCGGCCCTCCCCCATCACATAGATGGAGGCCTCCGGTCCAGCCAGGCCGATGTCCACACTGCCGGACAGCACCGCTGCCATCACCTTATCGGCCCCCTGCCCCACGGTGAGCTCCACCGAAAGCCCTTCCTCGGCGAAGAACCCCTGGCTCATGGCCACATACTGCGGCGCATAAAAGACCGAATGGGTCACCTCGCAGACATCGATGGTGCGAAGCTCTCCGGTTTCCTGCCGGGGGGCACAGCCACCCAGCGGAAGGGCCACCAGGGCTGCCGCCAGAGCAGCCTGCAAACGAACACATTTCTTCAAACCCGATCAGCTCCTGTCAAAAAAATTATCAGTGTCTGCGGCTGCGCAGCACCCGGTGTTCCACCAGTGTGATGCAGCGGTACATACCCACTGCCATCAGTGCCAGGATCAGCACCCCGGTCATCACCAGATCCAGCTGGAACACCTGACCACCGTAGACGATGAGGTAGCCCAGCCCTGCCTTGGATACCAGGAATTCCCCGGCGATGACCCCCACCAGCGAGAGGCCGATGTTGATCTTGAGGGAATTGAACAGCACCGGGATATTGGCCGGGAATACGATCTTCCGGAACACCTGCCTGCGATCCGCTCCAAAGGTCTCGGCCATGCGGATCAGCTCCGGGTCGGTGGAGCGAAAGCCCTCCAGCATCTCCAGCACGGTGACAATCATCGAGATGGCCACCGCCATCACCACAATGGCACGGGTACCGGCCCCCACCCAGATGATGATCACCGGGCCGAGGGCAATTTTGGGAAGGGAGTTGAGGACCACCAGATAGGGTTCCAGGATCCGGGAGACCCGGTCCGACTGCCAGAGCAGGATCGCCAGCAGCAGCCCTCCAAATGCTCCCAGCACAAAGCCGGTGAGCGTTTCGTAAAGCGTCACCGCAATGTGCATGGGAAGCTGGTTATCGCCCAGGGAAAGGAGGGTACTGATGATCCGGGAGGGGCTGCTGGTGATAAAGCTGTCGATCCAGCCAAGCCGGGCTGCCAATTCCCACAGCAGCAGCAGGCCGAAAAGCAGCCCTGTTCTCCACCAGGTGATCTCCCGCTTCTGCCGCTGCAGCTGCCGCAGATAGGCCTTTCGCTCCGCCGAGAGTTCTGCGCCGGCGGTCGCACTGCCGCCTGGAGGTGTGCATTTGTGGTTCATCACGATTCACGCAGCTCCTTCCATATCTCATTGGAGTATTCGTTGAACCGGGGATCGTCCCGGCGCTTCAGTGGGGGATTTTCCCCCAGATCGATGGCGTGGATCCGCTTGATCCGGGCAGGCCGTCCACTGAGGACGATCACCCGATCGGACATACTCACACTCTCCGGGATATCATGGGTCACCATGACCATGGTCTGCCCTTCCCGGCGCAGGATCGAGTAGATGTCATCGGTCACAGTCAGGCGGGTCTGGTAATCCAGTGCGGAAAATGCCTCGTCCAGCAGAAAGATCTCCGGCTTCACCGCCAGGGTACGGATCAGAGCTACCCGCTGCCGCATACCGCCGGACAGCTCCGAGGGATACCGATCCCGGAAATCCCAGAGCCCATAGGTCCTCAACAGTCCCCTGGCATATTCTATGTGTTCCGGGGTCAGACGGTTCCGGATTTCCAGCCCCAGCAGGATATTTTTATAGATCGTGCGCCATTCCAGCAGATTGTCCTTCTGCAGCATGTATCCGATTTTGCCGCCCGGGCCGGTGATGGGCTCACCGTCCAGCAGCACCTGCCCCTCCGACGGCGGCTTGAGCCCGGCCATAATGGTGAGCAGTGTGCTTTTTCCACAGCCGCTGGGCCCTACAATGCTCACAAACTCCCCCTGGGATACCGCCAGGGAGATATTCTGTGCCGCTGTCAGTTCTCCGTCCGGGGACTGATACCGGGCTGTGACATTCTGCATGGTGAGAAGTTCCTGCATTCTCATCCCCTCTTCCATTGATAGTCGTTGCGGGAAAAACCCTGCACAATCCATTATATGGCCGGTGGGCTGAAAGGTGAAAAAATGCCTCCCACCGTTCCAGACGGAACCGGGGAGGCATTTACAGGATCCTTGATTTACTTGTCGTCAAATCCATTGGGATGGCTGCGGTGCCACTGCCAGGCCGACTTCAGAATGCTGTGGGCATCACTGTGCTGTGGAACCCAGCCCAGCACCTCCCGGGCCTTGCGGTTGGAGGCAATCAGCACAGCCGGGTCACCGGCCCGGCGGGGCGCCAGTTTCACCGGGAAGTCCACGCCGGTGACATCCTTGGCCGCCTCGACGATTTCCCGGACCGACAGCCCCTGCTCGCTGCCCAGGTTGAAGATCTCGCTCTTGCCGCCCCGGAGCAGGTACTCCAGGGCCAGCCGATGCGCCGAAGCCAGGTCGCTGGTGTGGATGTAATCCCGGATGCAGGTGCCGTCCGGGGTGGGGTAATCGGTACCGAAGATGGAAACGCTCTCCCGCTTGCCCTGCGCTGCCTGAAGCACCAGTGGGATCAGGTGGGTTTCGGGGGTGTGATCCTCGCCGATGAGGCCGCCCGGCGAAGCACCGGCGGCATTGAAGTAGCGCAGCGACACATATTCCAGGCCATACGCAGTTTGGCACCAGTGCATCAGCCGCTCCATGGCCAGCTTGGTCTCACCATAGGTGTTGGTGGGGGATTTGGGGCTGTCCTCCGGAATGGGGGTCAGCTCCGGTTCGCCATACACAGCCGCCGAACTGGAAAAGACGATCCGCTTGACCTCATGGCGCTGCATGGCACGCAGCAGGGCCACCGTAGCGCAGAGGTTGTTTTCGTAGTAGAGCAGCGGGTCCTGCATGCTCTCGCCCACCTGGCTGGCAGCTGCAAAGTGCATCACCGCCTCGATGGGGTGCTGCCGGAACACCTGATCCATAAAATCCGGGTCGGAGATATCCCCCACATAGAGCGGGGTATCCCCCACCGCTGCCCGGTGCCCCCGGGTGAGATTATCCACGACAACACAGTCAAATCCGGCCTGACTCAGCCCCTCCAGACAGTGGCTGCCCACATATCCGGCGCCGCCGCATACCAGAATCGCCATTTTTTTCAGCTCCTTTTTTCGACCAAATTCTACCCCTTAGTATAGCCCCTTCTCCCGGCGGCTTCAAGGGATAAAGTGTAAATAAAACAGGCCCCGGGGCGGTTCACGCGCCGGGTAGATAACCCTATACTGGATCCTCCCGCTATTTGTCCGTCCACCTTGGTTTTACACCTTTCTTCCCCAGGCTAACCAACCGTGCTATTTTATTCTCACAAACAACAACAGGCAGGTCATGAAAATTCTGTGAAATCCGTCCCTGACCTGTGGAAAAAACATGGCATCTGTGCTATACTCAAAGTACGGAAATCAGGGGGAAATTCCCCGTTGCAGACCGACTCGCAAAGGAGGATATTATGAGGGACATCAGTGTATTTGATGTGGTTGGCCCCAACATGATCGGGCCGTCCAGTTCGCACACCGCCGGTGCGCTGCGCATTGCGCTCATGGCAGGAAAAATCTCCAAGGGAAAGCCGAAGAAGGTCACCTTTATCCTGTACGGCTCCTTTGCCATGACCTACAAGGGCCATGGCACCGACAAGGCTCTCCTGGCTGGTATTCTGGGTATGAATACCGAGGATTACCGCATCCGGGATTCCTTCCGTCTGGCTGAGGAAGCCGGGATCGAGTATGAATTCGTCCCCAATACTGAAAACAAGGGGTATCACCCCAATACCGTTGAAGTGGTCATCACCAACGAGGAAGGGGTCACCACCTCGATCCTGGGTGTCTCCATCGGCGGCGGCAATGTCAAGCTCAAGCAGATCAACGGTGCAGACATCAGCCTCTCCGGCAATCTCACCACCCTGTTTGTTCAGCAGTACGACCGCCCTGGCGTCGTAGCCCACATTTCCAAATGTCTGAACGATCACTATGTCAACATTGCATTTATGAAGCTCTACCGGGATAACAAGGGCGAAAATGCCTATACCATCATCGAAACCGATGAGAAACTGGACGAGGGACTGATCAACGAGATCCAGGAAAATCCCAACATCAAAAGTGCCATTGTCATCGAAGCATAAGGAGGGGTATTTACGATGGATTTTTCGTCTGCAGCAGAACTGCTTAAAATCTGCCAGTCCAGTGGGATCCCGATCTCACAGGCTATGCTCGACCGGGAAACCCTCTATCTGGGGGCTGATACCGCAGCCACCTATTCCCGGATGGAACATTCCTACGCAATCATGAAGGACGCTGTACACAGCGCCATCACCGAGGACATCCGTTCGATGGGCGGGCTCATCGGCGGCGAAGCCAAGAAGATGGATGTCTACCGCGCCAACACCGAAAAGCCGCTCTGCGGTTCGGTGATTTCCAAGGCCATTGGCTATGCCATGGGTGTATTGGAGGTAAACGCTTCGATGGGTCTGATCGTTGCAGCCCCCACCGCTGGCAGCTCTGGTGTCATTCCGGGTGTCTTTGTGGCACTGCAAGAGGAATACGGCTTCTCCGATGACCAGATGATCCGGGCACTGTTCAATGCCGGTGCCATCGGCTACCTGATCACCCGCAATGCCACCGTTGCCGGTGCGGAAGGTGGCTGTCAGGCCGAAGTGGGTGCAGCCAGTGCCATGGCCGCTTCGGCTGCTGTGGAACTGATGGGCGGCACCCCGGAACAGTGCATGAGCGCTGCCGGTACCGCCATCACCAACATTCTGGGCCTGGTGTGCGACCCCATTGCCGGCCTGGTGGAAGCACCCTGCCAGAAGCGCAATGCCATGGGCGCCTCCAATGCCATTGTAGCCGCCCAGATTACCCTGGCCGGAGTGGGCAATCTGCTCCCGCTGGAGGAGGTCATCGATGTGATGTACTCGGTGGGCCGCAGCATTCCCTATGAACTGCGGGAAACTGCCATTGGCGGCGTAGCCGGTTCACCCACAGGCTGCCGTCTTTCCAAGCAGATCTTTGGATAATATTCTGAAAAGCAGAACAGGGCGGGAAGCAACTTCCCGCCCTGTTCTGTTTTTAATTTATATAATGTCATTCTCTGCCGCGGCAGGAACGGACAACTTACTGCACGGACCCTGTCGAACTGGGAACAGGTTCCGGATTTTCCAGCGCCAAACGGTGCAGATACCGCACTGCATACACTGCCAGCGGAATCAGTGCCCCCACCCAAGCCATAGGGCTGGCAACACAAACCGCCAGGAATCCAAACTGACCGGTAAAGGCCAGTGCCACGACAGTTCGCATGGCCAGTTCCATCATACCGCCAAAGGTGGTGATCCCGCCCTGTCCCAGGCCCTGAAGAGCACTGCGCAGCGTTACCATCACTGCCAGGATTGCATAGAGAGATCCGTTGATGATCAGATATGTGTTGGCCAGATCAATCACCTGGATCTCCCCGGCTCCTACAAAGAGAGCAACCAGATTTTTTCCAAACAACACAATCACCGCTCCAATGAGGATACTGAAGCCTCCAGAGAGCAGACAACACTGCAGGATTCCCTTCCGGATGCGATGGATTTTTCCGGCGCCATAGTTCTGGGCTGCAAAGGTGGAAATCCCCACTCCAAAGGAGATTGCCGGCTGAATGGCCATGTTATCGATCTTCTGTGAGGCTGTAAAGGCAGCCACATAGACAGATCCCAGACCATTGAGCGCAAACTGCACTGCAATCTGACCCAGTGCAATCACCGACATCTGAAATCCCATCGGAAGTGCCAGTGCCAGCGCATGGGAGAGCGAATCACCAGACAGGATCCAGTCGGACCGATGCAGCCGCATCTGCGGGAAGCGCCGGATCATATACAGCAGACAGGCCACTCCCGAAAAGAGCTGGGCCGCGATCGTGGCATAGGCGGCACCTTCCACATTCATTCCCACCTGAAGAATCAGGAAATAGTCGAGAGCAATGTTTATGATACAAGCCACCACAAGAAAAATCAGCGGTGTGCGGCTGTCACCCAATGCCCGGGAGATGTTGGATACATAGTTGAATAGAATGGTCGTACCTGTCCCTGCAAAGATGACAATAAGATAGTTATAGGCTTGCTCCAGGATCTCAGCCGGAGTGTTCATAGCGAGCAGAATGGTCCGGGTGAGGGCACAGCTCATCACAGTCAGAACCACCGTAGCTGCCAGGGAAAGCAGTGCCCCGCAGGCGATTCCCCTGCGCACTCCCTCCTCATCTCCCGCTCCATAGCGCTGCGCTACCCGGATGGACAGGCCGGAGGTGAATCCCTGGGCAAAGCCGATGATCAGAAAAGTGATGCTTCCAGTACAGCCAACCGCAGCCAGCGCATCCACACCGATGGTGCGCCCGACAATAAAGGTATCGGCCATGCTGTAAAACTGCTGAAAAATATTGCCAACCAGGAGCGGCAATGTAAAGAAAATTAGAATCCGGATAATGCTTCCGGATGTCATCGAGCTTTGTTTCATAATAGTGGAATCCTCCGCTTCAGCCAAATTTTCAGCCAGTTTTACTAAAAGAATCTGGATATATTTAGGCAACTTTATTTTTATGAAACTTATTATATTAAATTTTCACTATTAGTCAATAGGCTTTTTGAATATTCTGACAACTTACTTGGAGTAGAAAGTTGTATATCATCATGAAGAAAAACCGATGCGCTATCAGGCTGCACCGGTTTTTGCTCCCCAGATCATGGGGTGGGTTCTGAAGATTTAACTGATTAACAGAAAAAATATATTTTAATTACATATCTATTTCAGATACAATACAATAATTATAAAAAATAAGCAAAGAAAATGCTAAAATATAGGATTCTTTCCAAACAACAGTTGTTTTCAATGATTCAAAGTAGTATAATAGCTTTGTCACAAAATGTGTAATAATTTGCAGGACAAGTGGGATTATATTGATTATTTATCCAAAATTGTCCCAAAAGGACAGCCATTTACAAGAATGAATCGATTCGATTCAGCATTTGTGAAAACTGCAAACAGGGCAGCACTTCCTTTGTATCCCTGATTGCAGTTTTCGCATCGTACAACAATATTCCAAATCTCGTTGTCGATCTGCTCAGGAGCTTGGTTGCGGATCAAATTCTGTTTGCATAAATATTCAGTTCGCAGGCAGCTCCAACGGCAAAAACCTAAGCATAAATTTAATTAAGAGGGAAGAATGATGATGCAGAAAAAGAAAAATGTACCACCTAAACCAAAAAAAGACCGATCAAAAAAGAAGAGCATCAAGAAACAAATACTGGTTTCCATGCTGTCCACAATGATCATTGCACTGACCCTGGTCGGTGGTGTGGGCTGTACCATGGGGTATATCGGAACCCAGGACACTCTGGAATCGGCCATGAAGCAGACTGCAATTCTTGCAGCTGACCGAATTTCTTACGAACTGTCCAGTTACAAGAATATTGCCATTGAGACAGGTTGTGCACTCCGACTTTCGGACCCCAATGTGTCAGCATCCGAAAAGATGGAACTGATGCAGCAAAAAACGGATACCCATGGATTTCGACGCTATAATCTGCTGTCCGCGGATGGTATCAGCCTGCTGGATGGAAAAGATTTGAGCGACCGTGAGTATTTCCATCAGGCCATCAAGTGAGAGGCCTGTGTTTCTGAGCCCCTGGTTTCTGCTGTAACCGGAGAAGTTACGGTTATCGTAGCTGCTCCCATCTGGCAGAATGGCCAGGTAGGCAGTCAGGTAGAGGGTGTCGTTTGTTTCATTCCCACCGAAACTTTCATGAGTGATATTATGAAAACCATTCAGATCAGTGAGGGCGGATCGGCTTATATGCTGGATCAGATCGGCAA
>CAKWRB010000014.1:0-5456 GCA_934845495.1 uncultured bacterium | reverse complement strand
CCGTGCGCAATAAGGAAAATACCATCCGAGAAGCCAAAACAGATCCCTCTCTCGCTCCCCTGGCAAGCATCGAATCCGAAATGATCGATGGAAAGAGCGGCTTTGGCGAATACAGCTATGATGGTGGAAATATATTTACCGCTTATGCTCCTATCAAGGATACAAATGGCTGGAGCGTTGCCATCAATGCACCTACCTCAGACTTTACTGCTGCCACTTTCAAGGGAATCATCATTACCCTGGTTCTGCTGGCAATCTCTGTACTTGTTTCCAGTACTTTTGCAATTCGACTGGCATCGTCCATTGGTGGGCCGGTCAAGGCCTGTGCCGATCGGCTGCGTCTGCTGGCTGAAGGCGATTTGAAGTCTCCTGTACCGGAAATCAACCGCGACGACGAAGTTGGAGATTTGGTGAACTCCACCAACATCATCACCTCGTCCCTTATCAATATGATCCAGGATATCGATCATCTGCTGACTGAGATGGGAAATGGCAACTTTACTGTGGAAAGTCAGAATGAAGAAGCCTATGTAGGCGAGTTTACCCACTTGAAGGAATCTGTGGATCAGATCAAGAAGAGACTGGTGGATGTACTGTATAAGATCCAGCTCAGTGCGGACCAGGTTGCATCGGGTGCTAACCAGGTTTCTTACAGTGCGCAGGCCCTTGCTCAGGGTGCTACCGAACAGGCCAGTTCGGTTGAAGAATTGTCTGCTACGATCAACGAAATCTCCAATAGCTCTCAAAGCAATGCCCGTATGACCCAGGCTGCCCAGGAGAATGTGGATCAGGCTGGTAAGCAGGTGGAGCGAAGCAATGGAATGATGAGCGATATGACCAATGCTATGGACGATATCATTCATTCTTCTCAGGAAATCCGGAAGATCATTGCTACGATCGAAGACATTGCTTTCCAGACCAATATTCTTGCGCTGAACGCAGCGGTCGAAGCTGCCCGTGCCGGATCTGCCGGCAGAGGCTTTGCCGTTGTCGCTGACGAGGTACGCAACCTGGCTTCCAAGTCCGATCAGGCAGCCAAGGCCACCAAGGACCTGATCGAACGCTCCATCCGTTCTGTCCACAGCGGTAGCAATATCGTGAACCAGGTAACTGAGGCACTGCATCAGACAGCCGACCTGGCACGGCAGGCTGTGGGTGATATGCACAAGGTTGCCGCAGCTGTGGAAAATGAAGCTGGATCCCTGTCTCAGATCACGGAGGGAATCAATCAGATTGCTGCTGTAGTACACACCAACTCTGCCACCAGTGAAGAGTCTGCCGCCGCCAGCGAGGAGCTTTCCTCTCAGGCACGGCTGCTTCAGGAGCTGATCCAGGGCTTCGAACTTCCCCAGAATCAGTAATTGAGCTGGATTTTAACGATCCAATCATCCGAATCAGTCTGTGGAACGATTTGTGTGTTGACGGCCTTGTTTAAGTCCCCCGGGATTTCCCAGCATCACTATTCATCTACATAAGAACATTACACAAAAAAGCAGAGATCTTCGTGATCTCTGCTTTTCTTTTGCCTATTCTACACACTCTGCAGGCCCCAATCGCCCCTCCCCTATTCCAATGTATGGGCAGAAACTCATGTGGGCCTTGTACCTATGGCAAGATGCTGCAAAAACTCAGCCCGCCTGGCAGTAGAAAAACCGGTGCGCCATCAGGCTGCACCGGTCTTTCTCCCCGAATCCCGGGATGGGTTCTGAGGATTTAAGGGTATCGGGTTACTTCATACCCTTTTCGTAGGACTCGATCATCTTCTTGACCATCTGTCCGCCTACACTGCCAGCTTCCTTAGAGGTCAGGTGGCCATTATAGCCGTCCTTCAGATCGACACCCACTTCGTTGGCTGCCTCCATCTTGAACTTGTCGAGCGCTTCCTTTGCCTCCGGTACTACGGGACCTGTCATACTCTCATACACTCCTTACCTTTTTCTAATTATTCCGGTACAGCTGCCGCGGACCTGATTGTCCGCAGAACCTGTATTCCGGTGGAACCAGCGTCTGCGGCTGTTTCCTGTATTGTTATGTGCAGGTCAGGGTCGTTCAAACATGGAAAATTCTGGCGAGCCAAAACCAGATAGAAGCGTCAAGGAAGCCGTGCTGTACTGTAAATAATCACAATTTAGATAAAATTTAAGAAATTAATTCCGGCAAATCATCCATAAATCGAGAAGGCCTACTACTATTACGTGATAATCCCTATTTATAAAGAAAATCAGTTTGTATTCCTGATTCAAAATGATCCAATATAGGGTGTATTTCCTCCTAAAAGTTCTGACCTGTGTTAAAAATTTGTTCAAATTTATACTTGACAATAAATTATCAATCAATTATGCTTAGAGTCGAAAGAGAGGTAAGGAAAATGGCTTCCAATGACAAAAAACAAAATGGTTTGCAAAAAAGCCTGGCACTGATCTTTGTCTACACCGTAGCAACAGGCTCTATCTTCACCTATGTTAGCTACTGGGATTCAGTGTTCTTTAGCTACTGCGGCCCAGGCACATTCCTGGCATTTGGACTGATGACACTTGCCATCCTGCCCATTGCGCTGGTTTACAGTGAAATTTCTCCCCTATTCCACACAGCTGGCGGCGAGCTGATCTACAACACAGTTGGATTCAACCGTCATGTAGGATTCCTGGCATCATGGCTCATTATGGCCGCCTGGATTTCGGTTCCTCCGGCTGTAGTAATGGCCATTGTCACCTTTATCAGCCGTACCTTTGGCTTGGGGCTCACCTTTGGCCACACCATGATAATCGGTATTATTATTCTGGTGGCAGTCTTCTTGATGAGTATGCAGGATATTCAGTTCCTGGTAAAGGCACAGGCTGTCTGCCTGTTTGCTAACATTGCTACAACCCTGATTACAGGTGTGCTGCTGCTCTTCTCTGGCCACTGGAGTTTTGCCAATGTTGCCAATCTGTTCCAGACAAATCTGGAGCCATCGGCTGGAATTCCCGGATGGATCATTGGTATGGCACTGCTCATCACTCCCTTCTTTGGATTTGAAACAGTTCCCCAGATGGTAGAGGAAGGCGACTTCCCCACTTCCAATACAAAGAAGGCCATCTGCGGCTCGGTTCTCACCTGCGGCACAATCTATGTCTTCTTCTTCTTCTGTGTAGCTGGACTGGATTCCTTCCAGACTCTGCTTGCCGGCGATGCACAGAATGGTTTCATGACCATTACCGCCATGCAAAATCTTCTTGGCTGGAAAATCTGGCCGCTGATCTACGGCTGTGTTTCCATCCTGATGGGCATGACTGCCTCCATTCTCGGCTTCTGGATGTCCACTGCCCGGATGCTTTACTCCATGGGTAAAAAGAACTTCCTGCCGGAGGTCTTTACGAAGGTCAATTCTCATCAGCAGCCGATTCTCCCCAATATCTTCCTGCTGGCTATTAGCTTGACCTTTATTCTTCTGCAGAATGCCACCACCTTTATGAATGATTTCTTCAATCTTATGTCCTTTGGTTGTGCCTGTGCTTATGCACTGACAATGGTTTCTGCAGTTCGTATTCACCGCAAGCATCCCGAGTGGTACAAGGACAACAAAAATGTTGTTAAGGGCGGTGACTTTACCCGAATCCTGGCAATGGTGATCATGCTGTCTATTGCATTCTTCTGCACACTGGGTCAGGGACGCGGCTCGTGGATTTCCTTCGGAGTTTATATGGGCGTTGGCGCATTGATCTGGCTGTGGATGGTTGCTTTCCGCTGGAAGAAGTCGGGCGTTATTATCGAAACTCCAGATGGAGAATGTGAATTCTGAGTGTAAGATTCCCTACGGGATTCAAATATTATCATACCCGAACCATACAATAACAATTGGTTCAGAATAAGACAAGGAGTCGATTAAACATGGCTAAGTTGGAAGGAAAAGTAGCACTGATCACCGGCGCTGCCGTAGGTCTGGGCGAGGGCATTGCCGAGGTATATGCAAAGTATGGCGCCAAGATGTGCATGGTGGACCTCTCCCCGGAAGTGGAGAAGACAGCTGAGCGTCTGCGCAAGGAATACGGCGCTGAGATCATCACCTATGTGGGCAATGTAGCAGATAAGGCACAGATGCAGGAAGCCGCTGCCAAAACAGCAGAGGCATTCGGCGAGATCAATGTGTGCTGCTGCAACGCTGGTGTCTGCCGTCTGGCTCCCTTTGAGGAGTTCACCGACGAGATGCGGGACTTCCACATCGATGTAAACATCAAGGGTGTATGGAACACCTGCCAGTCCGTTGTGCCCTATATGCTCCGTCAGGGCGGCGGCAACATTGTCATCGCCTCGTCGGTAACCGGCGACCTGGTAGCCGATGCCGGTGAAGCAGCCTATGCCATGACCAAGGCTGCACTGGTTGGCCTGACCAAGTGCCTGGCTGTGGAATATGCCACCCGGAATATCCGTGTGAACTGCACCCAGCTTGGCTATGCCAGAACACCCATGGTAGAAAAGATGGCCCTGGAATCCAACCCCGAAGATCCCGAGAGCGCTATCCGCGACATCGCAGTGGGTGTTCCCATGAAGCGCCTGGCCAAGCCCACCGAGGTCGGCGAGCTGTTTGCCTTCCTGGGCAGCGACGAATCCAGCTACATCACCGGCGGCCAGTTCGTCATCGACGGCGGCAGCACCCTGCCCGAAACCATGAGCATGGGCACCAACTGATCTTTTTCCAAGTTCTAAGACAAAGGAACCGGCAGTCCGCCGGTTCCTTTTTTCTTGCCCTTTCGGGAAATTCGTGCAATACTGTTCTTAAAATATGATGTGCGAGGTGATAAACATGACCCCTGCTTCAACCAACCTGTACGGGGATCTCTGCACCGAACTCTACGAGCGGCTGCACCCCACAGCCCCGGAGGACGAACTCGCCTTCTTCCTCTCCTATGCCCAGCCGGACAGTCGGATCCTGGAGCCACTCTGCGGCAGCAGACGACTCCTGCTCCCCTTCTTGCAGCGGGGATTTTCCATCTATGGTGTGGATCTATCTGAACTCATGCTGGGGCGGCTCCGGAAAAAGACTCCGAACGCCTGTGTGATCCAGGCTGACCTGCTCGCCTTTGCCCCGGAAGAGCGCTTTGACTACATCTTTATCCTGGCCTGCTCCATCGGGTTGTTCACCGACCGCAGCGATCTGGAACAGATCCTGAAGAAGCTCTGCCGCCTGCTTGTCCTCGGCGGGGTACTGGTATTCTCGGTGGATACCATCGTCACTCGGCAGGATTCTCCCCTGCCTGAAATCACCGCCTCGGTCCCCTGGAAAACGGTATGAAACTGACGCTGGAAACCCGGTATCGCTACGATGCGGATACACAGACCCAGCATGCACCCGGAATCTATACCCTCTCTGACCAGAGGTGCTGTCTCCGGCAGGAGGAGATGGGCTTCCAGTTCCACCTCTTCCGCCCCGGCGAGATGGAACCGCTGCTGCAGAAGGCCGGTTTTGGCAAGGTGCA
>CAKWRB010000013.1 GCA_934845495.1 uncultured bacterium | reverse complement strand
TGACATTCTTGAGGGCGCCGCCCAGCTCTGCACCGATGACATCATCGGTGACATAGATGCGGAAGCTCTCGCCCGAAAGGAGCATCTGCACCCGCTCGGCCTGATCCAGGTCCCGGCAGGCTGCCACCACCGTTGTGGGCAGCCCCTTGGCCACCTCCTCGGCATGGCTGGGACCGGAGAGGATCACGCAGGGATTCTCCGGCAGCTCCTCAGCGATGACTTCGTCCATCCGCTTGAGAGTGTCCGGCTCAAAGCCCTTGGAAACGCAGACCACCACGGCATCGGCGGCCAGACGGCCATGCAGCTGTCCGCAGACCGACCGCACAGCAGAACTGGGTACTGCAATGAGTACCAGCTCCGCCTCGCCCAGGGCCGAAAAATCGGTGACGATGCGAATCTCCTCCGGGATCTTCACACCCGGCAGCAGACGGCGGTTTTCCCGGTCAGCGCGCAGCTGGGCTGCCTCCTCTTCTCGGTAGGACCACATGGTCACCTCATGTCCATTTGCCTGGGACATAACAGCCAGCGCTGTACCGAAGCCGCCAGCGCCCAGAATAAACAGTTTTGCCATCTTCATTCCTCCAAACAGCTGCGCCGGAAGCTCACTTTCCGGGGCGGCCGATTTTTTTCTCGGTACCATTCAACAGGCGCTTGATGTTCTCCCGGTGCATATAGAGGATCAGTGCTACACAGACAAGTGCAAAGGAGACATCCAGCATCGGCGGTCTACCGATGAGCCGGCACTTGATGTACACCAGGAACGGATAGGCCGAAGCCCCCAGCACCGAAGCCAGCGAAACGATCCGGGTGA
Source organism: uncultured bacterium (assembly GCA_934845495.1). Taxonomy (GTDB): domain Bacteria; phylum Bacillota; class Clostridia; order Oscillospirales; family Ruminococcaceae; genus Avimicrobium. Next base: position 14,904 of record CAKWRB010000013.1, on the reverse strand, counting down.
TGAAGGCAATGGGGACAAACACCACAAACAGCACCACAAACAGATCGGGATTGATCAGGAGAATGGCGCCGCAAGCTGCCAGGATGCCCTTGCCGCCCTTGAAGTGGAAAAAGATCGGGAACAGATGGCCCAGCAGAACGCCAATGGCCCCCACCCAGCCCCCATCAAAGGGGAGACCGGTTTCCAGCGAACCGGTAAAGGCTGCGGCCAGAACGCTCCAAAATGGCAGCTGCAGCGCCGCTGCGCCAATGATGGCTCGGGCAAGCACCACTGAAAGGGTTCCTTTGAAGAAATCACCCAGTCCGGTGAGGAAGGCCGCCTTTTTCCCATAGGTGCGCAGCATATTGGTCATACCGGCATTGCCGCTGCCATAGTTGCGTACATCGTCGTGATAGAGCAGCCGGGATACGATCACCGCAAAGTTCAGACTGCCCAGCAGATAGGTCAGCACAAAGCCGAATCCCATAGCCAGAATCATACAGAAATCAACCCTCTTTCCCTCCTGCCGGAGTTACTTGTTATCCCTGCCCCGCTCCCGGGGAATGATGCGGATCGGTGTACCGTCCAGACCAAAGGTCTCCCGGATCTGGTTTTCCAGATACCGCTGGTAGGAGAAGTGGAACAGCTCCAGGCTGTTGCAGAAGATGACGAAGGCCGGCGGCTTGGTGGAAGCCTGGGTGATATAGAAGAGACGCAGCCGCTTGCCCTTATCGGACGGGGGCTGTACCCGGGCTGTGGCATAGGCCAGCATATCGTTGAGCATACCGGTGGAAATACGCCGTGCATTCTGATTGCATACATAGTTGATGAGATCGTAGAGCTTGTCCACCCGCTGACCGGTGAGGGCCGAGATAAAGATGAAGGGTACATAGCTCATGAAGGAGAAGTCGTTCTCCAGCTTTTTGCGGTACTCATCCATGGTTTTGCCGTCCTTTTCCACGGCATCCCACTTGTTGATGACCACGATGCTGGCCTTGCCCTGCTCATGGGCATAGCCGGCCACCTTGGAATCCTGCTCAGTAAAGCCCTCGGTGGCATCGATGACGATAAGGCAGACATCCGCCCGGTCCACTGCCATATAGGCGCGCAGCACGCTGTACTTTTCGATGTCGTCGTCCACACGGGATTTGCGCCGGATGCCGGCAGTATCGATGAGCACATACTTGCCATGCTCGTTTTCCAGGATGCTGTCGGTGGCATCCCGGGTGGTGCCGGCAATGTTCGAGACGATGGCTCGCTCCTGGCCGGTCATGCGGTTCACCAGCGAGCTCTTGCCCACATTGGGCTTTCCGATGATGGCCACCTTGATGTACTCCTCGTCGTACTCCTCCCGGTTTTCAAAATCGATGAGGTCGTAGCAGGCATCCAGCAGGTCGCCGGTGCCATGGCCGTGTACCGAGGAGACAGGAATGGGATCGCCCAGACCCAGGTTGTAGAATTCGTAATATTCCGGCGGAACTTCGCCGATGGTATCCACCTTGTTGACACAGAGCACCACCGGCTTGCCGCTCTTGAGCAGCATGTTGGCTACTTCCTGGTCGTTGGCGGTAACGCCAGTGCGCAGATCGGTCACCAGGACGATGACATCGGCGCTTTCGATGGCAAGCTGAGCCTGCCGACGCATCTGGGAAAGGATCACATCGTTGGAATACGGCTCAATACCGCCGGTATCCACCAGCATGACCTCCTTGCCCCGCCATTCGCAGGGAGAGTAGATGCGGTCCCGGGTCACGCCGGGGGTATCCTTTACAATGGAAAGGCGCTGGCCCACCAGCTTGTTGAACAGGGTGCTCTTTCCCACATTGGGGCGGCCCACAATGGCAATGATTGGTTTTGCCATAAGCATTTCCCTCCTTCTTCGTTATAAAAGGACAGCCAGGGGAAACCGGGCTGTCCGGGAGAATCGTTTCCTGCATATTCGCACGGTCAATTTGAGTATACCATAAATCCCGGAGATTTAACACCTTTTCCGACTGTACGATTTGAAAAAATGCAGACAAAAAGCCGGGCAATCCCTGATCGCCCGGCTTCTATCATCTTACGTTATAAAACGGATCCGGCAAAGCGGTTAGGCATTTACTTCAGGATCCATCTTGATCACTTCTCTGCCCTTGTAGAAGCCGCAGTTCTTGCAGACTCTGTGGGGAACAGTCAGTGCGCCGCAGTTGGGGCACTTGCTGAATGCAGGAGCGCTGATCTTCCAGACATTGGATCTTCTCTTGTTCTTTCTTGCTTTGGACGACTTTCTCTTCGGTACTGCCATGATGGCGCCTCCTCAAATCAAAATAAATGGTTTAATCTTCATTTTCGTCAAGGAGCGTAAGAAGCACGCTCAGACGGGAGTCCACCTCTTTTTGCTGGGAACAGCTGCAGGTCGACTCATTCAAGTTCGTTCCACATTTCGGACATAGCCCCTTGCAGTCTTCCCTGCAAAGGATCCTTGTTGGTAGCTCAAGAAGAATGTCCATTGTCACAAGCTCGTCCAAGTTCAGGGTGTAATCCCCACAGACGATGAATTCCTCCTCGTCCTCGCCGGCCAGCTCATGCACAAGAATGTGTTCAAAGTTCATAGAGAGATCTCTCTCAACGGGGGTAAGACAGCGGTCGCACAGCGTATTTAGCGTAAACATGGCCAGGTAACCTAAAGTAACTATACCCGTTCTGTTTTCCACCGTACCTATGATATGAACCGGTTTTACCAGCGGATGCCCTGCTCCGTGCCGCAGATGCGACAGGTCCAGATCGTATTCAAACGACTGCTTTTCTCCAGCCCTGTCGAAAAGGTTTTTCAGCTGAAGAACCATCGCTTGAACCCTCCTCTCGTTCCAGTAAAACACTCGATCCATCTTCATTTTGGGCGCAAAAACACCACAAAACCAGACGGTACTCAAATATTATATATAGAGAAACGCCCTTTGTCAAGCAATTTGCGGCAAATTTCCGTACAAAAATCCGCCCGAACAAAAAGGACCGCGGAGTCTCCCCTCCGCAGTCCTTTTTATGAAGCTCTGCCCCCAAAGGGGAGCAGCGTGTTTACTTGTAGTACTTCACAGCACCCTTGAAGATCGGCTGATACTTGTGGCCCTCAATGTTGCGGTACACGCCCTCGGAGAAGCGCTCGAAGTGCGCCATCTTGCCGAATACGCGGCCATCCGGCGAGGTGATACCCTCGACAGCGTAGCTCGAACCGTTGGGGTTGTAATCCACTTCCATGCTCGGCTTGCCGGCAAGGTCCACATACTGGCTGGCGATCTGGCCATTGGCAGCCAGGTCGGCAAACTGCTTCTCGCTGCAGACGAACCGGCCCTCGCCATGGGACAGGCCCACGGTGTAGACGCCTCCCAGCTCACACTCGCTCAGCCAGGGCGAGCGGTTGGAAACCACCTTGGTGCGGACCATGGTGGACTGGTGGCGGCCGATCTTGTTGAAGGTGAGGGTGGGATCATCTGCCTTGATGTCCACGATCTCGCCATAGGGCACCAGACCCAGCTTGATCAGCGCCTGGAAGCCGTTGCAGATGCCGTTCATCAGGCCGTCGCGATTCTTGAGCAGCTCCATTACGGCCTCGGTCACAGCAGGGCTGCGGAAGAAGGCGGTGATGAACTTGCCCGAACCATCCGGCTCATCGCCGCCGGAGAAGCCGCCGGGAACCGATACGATCTGGCTCTGGCGGATCAGGTTGGCAAAGGCCTTGGCCGATTCTTCGATTTCAGCCGAGGTGCGGTTGCGCACCACGAAGATCTCGGGGGCAGCACCCTCCATGGCAAAGACTCTTGCCACATCGTACTCACAGTTGGTGCCCGGGAATACGGGGATCAGCACACGGGGCTTGGCGAACTTCTCGGTGGAGGCGATCACCATGCCGCCGTCCCAGCGCACCTCCGGAGCAGCCTCCTTGGGGATGGGCATATGGTAGGGATAGATGCTGTGGAGGGTCTCCTCCCAGCGGCCCTGCATCGACAGGCCATGGATGGTCTCGCCGTCCAGACGGATCTCAAAGTTCTCGGTGGTGCAGCCCAGCAGCTCGCCGCCTTCGCACTCACCCACACACTCCAGCAGGATTGCGCCGTGCAGCGGGGCAAAGACGCGGTCCACATCGGTGCCCTCTTCAAAGGCAAAGCCGATACCGTTGCCCAGGGCCATCTTGGTGATGCCCTCGCAGATGCCGCCGGCACCCACGGCCCAGCCGGTCACAGCAGTGCCGTCTGCAATGCGGTCCCGAACGGTGTCCAGCATGGTGCGCAGGCTCTCAAAGTCAGGCAGGCCGTTTGCATCGGTCTTGGGGGCAAACAGGTAGACCGGGTGACCGGCTGCCTTGAACTCGGTGGAGATGATGCGGTCGATCTTCTGGGTGGAAACCGCAAAGGAGATCAGCGTCGGAGGTACATGGAGCTCCTCGAAGCTGCCGCTCATCGAATCCTTGCCGCCGATGGCGCCGGCGCCCAGCTCCAGCTGGGCACGCAGGGCACCCAGCAGGGCGGCAAAGGGCTTGCCCCAGCGGTCAGCGTCCCGGCCCAGCTTCTCGAAGTACTCCTGGAAGGAGAGCCAGCAGTGCCGCCAATCTGCACCGGCTGCAGCGAGCTTGGCAATCGATTCGATCACGGCATACATGGCACCGTGATAAGGGCTCTGCTCGGACAGGTAGGGATCGAAGCCCCAGGCCATCATCGAGCAGGTGGTGGTCTTGCCGTCCAGCACGGGGATCTTGGCAGCCATCACCTGGGAGGGGGACAGCTGGTATTTGCCGCCGAAGGGCAGCAGCACGGTGCCGCCGCTGATGGTGGAGTCAAACCGCTGTACCAAGCCCTTCTGGGAGGCCACATTCAGCGAGCCGACCCGCTGCATCCAGCGCTCGGCGGCCGAACCGGTCTCCTGCTCCGGCTGACGCAGGGCAGGGGCAGCCACTTCCACAGCGATGTGCTTGGCAGCGCCGTTGGAGTTGAGGAAGTCTCTGGACAGGTCCACAATGGTGCGGCCGTTCCAGTGCATCACCAGGCGGTTCTTGTCAGTGACCTCAGCCACAGGGGTAGCCGAGAGGTTTTCCTTTTCGGCAGCGGCGATGAAGCGGTCGGCATTCTCGGCCGAAACCACCACAGCCATACGCTCCTGGGATTCGCTGATGGCCAGCTCGGTACCATCCAGGCCCTCGTACTTCTTGGGGACGCGGTCCAGCTGGATCTCCAGACCGTCGGCCAGCTCGCCAATGGCAACCGATACACCGCCGGCGCCGAAGTCGTTGCAGCAGCGGATCAGACGGGTCACTTCCGGGTCACGGAACAGGCGCTGGATCTTGCGCTCCTCGGGGGCATTGCCCTTCTGCACCTCTGCTCCGCAGGCGGTCAGCGACTCGGTGGTGTGGCTCTTAGAGGAGCCGGTGGCACCGCCGCAGCCGTCCCGTCCGGTGGCGCCGCCCAGCAGGATCACTACATCGCCGGGGGCGGGCACTTCGCGCACAACGGCATCAGCCGGAGCAGCGCCCATCACGGCGCCCACTTCCATGCGCTTGGCCACATAGCCGGGGTGGTATACTTCTGCCACATGGCCAGTGGCCAGACCGATCTGGTTGCCGTAGGAGCTGTAACCGGCTGCAGCAGTGGTGACGATCTTGCGCTGGGGCAGCTTGCCGGGCAGGGTCTGGGAAGCCGGAGTGAGGGGATCCCCCGCACCGGTCAGGCGCATGGCCTGGTAGACATAGCTTCGGCCGGACAGCGGGTCACGGATGGCACCGCCCAGGCAGGTGGCTGCACCGCCGAAGGGTTCGATCTCGGTGGGATGGTTGTGGGTCTCGTTCTTGAACATGAGCAGCCAGTCCTCGGCCTTGCCGTCATGATCCACGGTGATCTTGACCGAGCAGGCGTTGATCTCCTCGCTCTCGTCCAGATCGGTGAGGATACCGGCCCGGCGCAATTCCTTGGCGCCGATGGTGGCCAGATCCATCAGGGTGACCGGCTTGTTCTTGCCGGCGTGAACAGTTTCCCGCAGTTCCAGATAGTTCTTATATTCTTCGGCGATGTAATCGCAGTCGATCTTCACATCGTCGATCTGGGTGGCAAAGGTGGTGTGCCGGCAGTGATCCGACCAGTAGGTGTCGATCATCTTCACCTCGGTGATGGTGGGGTCACGGTGCTCGGTATCCCGGAAGTAGGCCTGGCAGCAGAGTGCGTCATCCAGATCCATGGCAAGGCCCTGGGTGCGGATAAACTCCTCCAGTCCCTCCTGGTCCAGCGCGGTGAAGCCCTCCACGGTGGCAACGGTTTCCGGTACGGCATAGCGGGCCTCCAGGGTCTCGGGCAGCTCCAGCGAAGCCTCTCTCGATTCCACCGGGTTGATCAGGTAGGCCTTGATCCGCTCCAGCTCCTCCTCGGTGATCTCACCCTCCAGCACATAGACCCGGGCGTTCTGCACCATGGGGCGCTCGCACAGGGTGGCAAGCTGGATGCACTGGGCGCAGGAATCCGCCCGCTGGTCGAACTGACCGGGCAGATACTCGATGGCAAAGACCTTGCCGTCACCGGCAGGAAGCTCGTCATAGACCATATCCACCGGGGGCTCGGAAAAGACGGTATCCCGTACCGAATCGAACACCTCCCGGCTGATGCCCTCTACATCATACCGGTTGAGCAGCCGGACATGGCGGAGCTTTGAAAGGCCGAGATCGTTCCGGAGAGATGCCAGAACCCCGGCAGCTTCCACGGCGAAGGGTTCTTTCTTCTCCACATAGATCCTGTAAACAGACATATTGCACAACTCCTTAAACCTCTGCCGCCCGAAAGCGGCGTTTTTGTTTTGCACTGTTTTTCCTGTTCTCTATCGTCATTCCCCGTCCTGTCAGGGAAGAACGGCTTGGTTAGCCGGCAAAGATGCCGGTGCAGCCCTCCGGGCCGGCCTCGGTGATCCGGACCGGAAGGAGCTCTCCCCGGCGGTCGTCCGTACAGCGAACCCGCACCGGGGTGTAGTTGGGAGTGTAGCCCCGGATCCAGTCCGGCTCCCGTTTTTTCTCGACGAGCAGCATCTGGACCGTCCCCACCTGGGCCTGGTAGAAATCCTGGGCACTGCCGGCAGTGATCTCCGCCAGCGCTGCCGCCCGGCGCCGGCGCTCCTCCATGGGGACCGCATCGGGCATCGACGCCGCCGCTGTGCCCCGTCGCTCGGAATAGGGGAAAATATGCACCATGGCAAAGCCCATCTCCCGGACAAAGCGGCAGGTCTCGGCGAACTCCTCCGGGGTCTCCCCAGGGAAGCCGGTGATGACGTCGGTGGTGATGGCGCACCCCGGGAACTTCTCCCGGAGCGCCCCGGCGATCTCCCGGTAGCGGGCGGCGGTGTAGTGGCGGTTCATACGGGCCAGGGTGGCGTCACAGCCGCTCTGGAGCGAGAGGTGGAACTGCCCGCAGAGCTGGGGCACTGCCGCCAGCCGGGCGATATCCTCATCGGTGAGCAGCTCCGGCTCCAGTGAGCCGATGCGCACCCGATCGATTCCCGGCACCGAAGCCGCCGCCTCCACCGCATCGGGCAGACGCAGCCCCAGCTCCCGGCCGTAGAGCGAGAGGTTGATGCCGGTGAGCACCACCTCCCGGTAGCCGGCCGCTGCCAGCCCCGCTACCTCCTCCCGAAGGGCGGCAAGCTCCCTGGAGCGAAGCGGCCCCCGGGCAAAGGGGATAATGCAGTAGGCACAGAACTGGGTACAGCCGTCCTGGATCTTCAGGAAGGCCCGGGTATGTCCATCGTCTCCCAATGCTTCCAGCGGCTCAAAGGGCTCCCCTGCTTCGTGGGGCAGCACCCGCACCAGCCGCTGTCGGCGGGCAAGGTACTCCTCCACCGCCTCCACCACCGTCCGGCGCTCCCGGGTGCCCAGCACCAGATCGGCCTCGGGCAGCTCCTCGGCGGCACGGGGATCGGTCTGGGGCAGGCAGCCGGTGAGAGCCACCACCGCCAGCGGATGCTCCCGGCGCAGCCGCCGCACGATCTGCCGGGTCTTTTTATCCCCAGAAGAGGTGACGGTGCAGGAGTTGACGATGTAGAGTTCTGCCTCCTGGGACGGGGGCACAATCTCATACCCCCGGCGGCGGAACAGTTCCTCCATCGCCTGGGATTCGTACTGGTTCACCTTGCAGCCCAGTGTATAAAATGCAGCTCTCATGGTCCGCCTCCCTGCCCGAAATCAAAACGGCGGCAAAAATTCTGCTTTTTCTGCCGTCCTACTTAAGATTATAAACAATCCGGCAGGAAATTACAATCTCACCGGCCATTCCAGACTGCATTTCCCGGCAGTTTGGACAGTTTCACACAAAACCGGAAATTTCCCGGCAGCTTTTAAGCGATTTCCCCATTTCCGGTCTGTCAATTTCTTTGGGGCTGTGCTATGATAAAGATAAAAAGCAAGCAGCACAGAAAGGAAGGAAGCGTATGATCTTTGCAAACAAGGGCTGGGAGAACACCCCTGAAGCAGCACGACTGGCCTGCGACTATGCCCGGACGCACGGCATCAAGCATGTGGTGATTGCCTCCAAAACCGGTTATACCACCGATATCTTCATGGACACCTTTGCCAAAGCCGGGGTGGATATCCACTTTGTGAATGTCACCCATTGCTACGGCGACCTCGGTCCCGGCCAGTGCGAGATGACCCCCGAAAAGCGCAGGGAGCTCACCGAGCGGGGCGTCACCGTCATCACCGCCACCCATGCCCTTTCGGGTGCGGAGCGCGGCATCGTGAACAAGTACGGCGGCATCACCCCGGCGATCCTCATGGCGGATACCCTCAAGATGCTCGGCCAGGGCATGAAGGTGGGAGTGGAGATCTCCCTGATGGCCATGGACAACGGCGCCGTCCCCTACGGCGAGGAGATCCTGGCAGTGGGCGGCTGCGGCCACGGTGCCGACTATGTCATCAGCCTGATCCCCGGCCACTCCAACAACCTCTTTGAAACCAAGGTCATCGACATCATCTGCAAACCGAGGATTTCCTGACCCACCTGAAAAAGGCAGCTGTCCGGCTGTCTTTTTTTCTTTTTTCCCAGGCCGGCAAAGCTAATTGCGCCCACTGCTGCATAGAGATGAAGGGACCGAACCCGATTTTGCGGACAAAGGAGTGCGAAGCAATGAAAAAACACCTGTGCAGAACCCTGATGGCTCTGGGGCTGGCTCTGGCAGCGGTGGGCGCCAGCCTTCCCACTGCCTGGGCCGATGAGCCCAATCCCCCGCTGGACTGCGCCGCCGCCCTGCTGATGGAAGCAGAGAGCGGGCGGGTCCTGTTTGAATACAATGCCGACGACCGCCATGCCCCGGCCTCCATCACCAAGATCATGACCATGCTGCTGGTCTGCGAGGCGGTGGATTCCGGGCAGATCACTCTGGAGGAAGCGGTCACCGCCTCCCCCTATGCCTCCTCCATGGGCGGCTCGGAGATCTGGCTGGAGCCCTACGAGACCATGACGGTGGACGAGATGCTCCGGGCCACCGCCATCGCCTCGGCCAACGATGCCGCCGTGGCTCTGGGGGAACACCTGGCCGGGACCGAATCCCTCTTTGCCGACCGGATGAATCAGCGGGCGGCCGAGCTGAGCATGGATTCCACCCACTTTGTCAACGCCTGCGGCCTGGACGAGGCGGGCCACTACACCACCGCCCGGGACATCGCCCGCATGGCCCGGGAACTGCTCCAGCACCGGTGGATCACCGACTACACCACCATCTGGCAGGACACCCTCCGGGGCGGTGAAACCGAGCTAGTGAACACCAACCGACTGGTGCGCTTCTACAACGGCTGCACCGGACTGAAAACCGGCACCACCGACGATGCCGGCTGCTGCGTCTGCGCGGTGGCTGAACGGGACGGCATGACCCTCATTGCGGTGATCCTGGGCGCTCCGGACAGCGACACCCGGTTCGAAAGCGCCAAAAGCCTGCTGGACTATGGCTTTGCCAGCCATGCCCTGATCCCGCCCCCGGAGGTGAGCGACCGGCTTGCCCCCATTCCGGTGCGGCACGGTGCTGAACCCACTGTGCTGCCAGCAGCGGATGCACCAAAGGGGATCCTGGTGGAAAAGGCCCGCCGGAACGACCTGACCAGCGAAGTGGAGCTGCTGCCCGAAGTAGAGGCCCCGGTGGAACAGGGGCAGATCCTGGGAAGTGTCAAAATCCTCCTTGACGGCGAGGTTCAGACAGAATATGATATTATCGCCTCCCAGGGCGTCCCCCGGATGGAATTTGGAAGAGCCTTCCATCGGCTGCTGGGTGCCCTGCTCGGAGCCAATGTAGAGTAATTTGCAAATTATTTGTGAATAATCGATAAAACGTTTCACAAGAGTAAAGTATATCTTGAAAAAATGAACAAGATAGAGTAGAATGGTGTTAAAGCACAAAGGAGTAAAGCGATGTCCCTGATTTTAGATGAACAGTTTTTGAGCGGCTTTGTTACCCAGTCGGAACTGGAGGAATATACCGGCCGGCTTGGCGCGGCACAGAAGTGCCTGCACACCCCGGACGGGCAGCCAAAGGGCTGGCGAACCCTTCCGGCGGAAACCGGTGAGGACCTTCTCTCGGCTGTGGAGACCGCAGCCCGGACGATCCGGGAACAGGCGGACATCCTGCTGGTCATCGGCATCGGCGGCTCCTACCTCGGCGCCAAAGCCGCGCTGGACTTTCTGCCCGGCGTTCACGGCACCGAAGTGCTGTTCCTCGGCAACGATATGAGCCCCTCCCATCTTGCGGAGATCCTTGCCCGGTGCGAAGGCCGGGAGCTTGCTGTCAATGTCATCTCCAAGTCGGGTTCCACCACAGAGCCGGCCATTGCGTTCCGGCTGGTGCAGGAGCTGATGCGGCGGCGCTATGGCAGCGAAGCAGCCAAACGGATCTGGTGTACCACGGACCCCGCCAATGGGATCCTCCGGCAGATGTGTGAGGAGGAGGGCTGGACCCGGTTCGAGATCCCCCGCAGCATCGGCGGGCGCTTCTCGGTCCTCACTCCGGTCGGGCTGCTGCCCATCGCCGCCGCAGGACACGACATCCGGGCACTGATGGAAGGTGCCCGCACCGCACAGCGGCTCTACGATGGGCCGGACGGTGATCTGCTCTGCAACCCGGCATACCGCTATGCCGCAATCCAGGATATCCTCTCCCGGAAGGGAGTCTGTGTGGAACTCTTCGGCGCCTATGAACCTTTCGCCAGCGGCCTCACCCAGTGGCTGATCCAACTGTATGGAGAGAGCTGCGGCAAGGACGGAAAGGGGCTGTTCCCCGCTTCGGCGCAGTTTTCCACCGACCTCCACTCCCTGGGGCAGTACATCCAGGACGGCCAGCGCATCCTGTGTGAAACCGTGCTGGACTTTGCAGAACCCGGCTGTGGCCTGACTGTTCCTGCACTGGGCAGTGACCACGACGGACTGGGCTACCTGGAGGGCAGGAGCCTTAGCGAGATCAACCGCATTGCCCTGATGGCCACCGCCGAAGCCCACTGGAGCGGCGGCGTACCGGTCACACTGCTCACCGCCCCCCGGCGGGACGCGCAGACCCTGGGCGAACTGTTTTACTTCTTTGAACTGAGCTGTGCCATCTCCGGATATCTGCTGGGGATCAACCCCTTTGACCAGCCGGGCGTGGAACAGTACAAGCACAATATGTTCCGCCTGCTGGGCAAACCCGGCTTTACCGGAACCGATGCAAACTAATACATGGTTGTAATCACTGTATCTGTTACAGCGAATATACAAATTAAAGTGACAGGGAGGAATTTACTATGATTAGACTGATCGTTGGACTGAAAGGCAGCGGCAAGACCACAAGACTGATTGAAATGGTCAATGAGGCTGTGGCAGCGGACAAGGGTGATGTGATCTGCGTGGAAAAGACCACCAAGCTCAACAATGACCTGGATCGCCGTGTGCGCCTGATCGACATGGATGACTACGAGGTTGGCAATTTTGATGGCCTCTATGGGTTCCTGACCGGTCTGTATGCCGCAAATTACGACACAACCGATATCTTCGTGGACCAGACCCTGAAGATCGCCGGTGACGACCTCACCGAGCTGGCTAAGATGGTGGATCGGCTGGATGCCACCGCTAACAAGGAAGGCTTTGCCATTACCTTCACTATTTCGTGCGACCCCTCCGTTCTCCCTGCAGCGCTTGGTAAATATGTGATCTGACCTGACTCAGAACATAGGAGAAAAACCGGCGCGGCCTTCTGGCTGCGCTGTTTTTCTGCGCTGACCCCCCTGTACTGAAAAAGCGGACTGCCCTGCCCGGACAGTCCGCTTTTCTTTTTCCCTCTAAACCGGCTGGACCGGTACGATCTCCCGGAACACCGCCGTATGCCGGGGCGGGATCCGCTTATCCCGGTGCAGCCGGCCAAAGTACCAGCTGCCAAACCGCCCCTCCTGCTCCACCTGATCCAGGAAGGCCCCCAGCGGTGACTCCTCACTGCGGTCTCCGCCCAGGAAGATCCGCATCCGGTCGGAGGGCTGGTGGGTGATTATGATGTCCGCACCACCGTTCTGATACAGCCGAGCGCCAGCCTCAGCCAGCTCCTCGGCGGTGGGCATCTCCTCCCGGTGCCAGGTACCGCTCTCCATCCGCTCGTCCAGATCCTCGCTGACACCGCCGCCCAGGAAAAAGACAGTCTGCCCCTCCAGCACCAGAATGGTCCCCCGCTCGGCATAGAGCAGGTTCCCCTCGATCCGCCGCACTGTTCCGCCGGCATAGTTCTCTTCCGGGAACTGTCGGATCATGGGCAAATTGTCATGGGCGCCATCCACAAAGATGGTGGTGTATTTTTTCTTGCCCAGCTTGCGGCGCAGTTTCATCTCGGCCGGGCTGCCGTCCCATACAAAGCCAAAATCACCGCAAACCAGCAGAAAATCGCCCTTCTTCAGCCGCCGGAGCGCCCGATCCGAAAGCCGTGCCGGATCTCCGTGCAGATCGCCTGTTACATAAATCAAACTTGATCCCTCCCAGGGAATTGTAAATGTTTTGTATTATCCGTTGAGCCGCCATCTCACAGAAAAGCTGTATATGTCCAGCCTGCAATTACTGCGGCGGTCCTTCGCCTGCCCCCCGCAAATCGTCGGCGCCCGGAAGTGCCAGCAGGAAGGAAATCACCAGGATCGCCAGCTCCCCGGCTGCAACCGACTCCATATAGTAATCCACTACACCAAGCCCAAAGGCTGTGGCAAGAGTGTCCAGGACCAGATACAGCAAAAATGCCACCTTCCGGCTGGTGAGCATCCCGACCTCATACAGTGCCTTTGGCAGCGCCCCTGCCACCAGACAAAGCGGAAAGGACAGCGCTGTGGCAATCAGGAAAAACAGAATGATGCTGCCAACCGACCGGTAGGTAAAGCCGAACAGCCGCATCACGGCACTGCTCAGCAGAGCAATGGCCGACAGCATAACCAGAAAAATAGCGGAACAGATCAGAATGGTTCGGATTTTCTCGCCCTGCTCCTGCCAGAAGTGTTTCATGCACCTGCCTCCACTTCCAAATTGTTAAAAATGTTTGCCCGGCTTTTAATCCCCGGGCTTGTTTGTTATAATGATATTGTATCGGTCACCGCCCGAGCAGATTTCGCTGCGAGGGCAGGCAACCCGATTGACCACAAAATCAGTATAATAACTGGCTTTGCAGTTATTACACCGTGAAGCAAAGCGAAGCGGTGTAATCGGCCAACAGGACGGGAGCAGGCATCGCCTGCGGATCGTCCGGCCACAAAATCAGTATAATAACTGGCTGTGCAGTTATTACACCGTGAAGCAAAGCGTAGCGGTGTAATTGGCCAACAGGACGGGAGCAGGCATCGCCTGCGGATCGTCCGGCCACAAAATCAGTATAATAACTGCCTTTGCAGTTATTATACCATATTCAGCCGTGGGAAAGGAATATCAAGCGGATGCGTAAACTCAAAACCTTCGCCAGCCTGCTGCTGGCTGTTGCCATTGCCGGGCTCTCCACCATTGCGCCGGCCTTTGCCGACTACGATCCCGGCTTCGATGTCGATGCCGAATCGGTCTACCTCATCAACCTGGATACCGGAAAGGTGATCTACGAAAAGGACGCCGACAAGAAAATCTACCCGGCCTCCACCACCAAAATCATGACCGCCTTACTGGCTCTGGAAAATATCCCCGATCTGGACGCGCCGCAGGTCGAACTCAAGCTCTACATCCAGAATGCCCTGAGCGGCACTGGCGCTTCTCTGGCCGGAATCCTCCGGGGGGAGAGCTTCAGCCCCAGAGAGCTGCTCTATGCCTCCATGCTGCCTTCGGGCAACGAGGCCGCCATGATGCTCGGCGACTATGTGGGCGATGGGAGCCTGGACTACTTTGCCGAGATGATGAACGAGCGGGCTGCCGAACTGGGGGCGGTGAACACCCATTTTGTCAATGCCAGCGGTATGCACGATGACGACCACTACACCACCGCCTATGACATGTACCTCATCACCAAGGCGGCACTGGAGAACGAGACCTTCCGGCAGATCGTCTCCACCCGCTATTACTATGCCGGCGAGGACCAGAACGGCAACCCTCTGCACTGGAACACCACCAACTTTCTGATCTCCCCCGGCAGCACCTACTACTACCCCTATGCCACCGGTGTCAAAACCGGCACCACCGACGAGGCAGGCCGCTGCCTGGTGAGTACCGCCGAAAAGAACGGCTACCACTACCTGATGGTGATGATGGGGGCGCCCCAGTACGACTCCAACGGCGAAAAGCTGGAGGAGAACATGGTGTTCAAGCAGAGCATTGCCCTTTACGACTGGGCCTTTGGCTCCTTCTCCAACAAGACGCTGATCGAAAAGGACCTGGGCGTGGGCGAAGTTCCCCTGAAGCTCGCCCGGGGCGGCAAGGACTACCTGCTCATCAAGAGCGGTGAGGTGTTCACCGACCTGCTGCCCAACGA